>CAIYDX010000246.1 GCA_903925005.1 uncultured Geobacteraceae bacterium | reverse complement strand
TCTTGGTGAGTGCCAGTATCGGTTTAACCGCCGGTTCAATCTGCCAGCCATCTTCACCAGACTGGTCTACGCTGCTACGCATACCGGATGCCGTCCGGAATGGTTTTTACGACTAGCGCTCTTTTAGAACGATTCAGGTGACATCTTGCAATTGATCTCGAAATCCGAAGGCGCCGCCTGATTGATAAAATGCCGAACGTCCCCAGATGCGGCAGCTTAATGATTGATACTGGAGCCACCGGTTAATCAGAAGGTCGGCGGCCAATTCTGGAGTGTGTACTTCAATCGTGCCGAGTAAATTGTCCCACCACGTCATGCTATTTTCTAATGAACTCTCGAATGCCTGTTCGTTCTGGAAACTCCGCACCAGCTCTCTGGCCTCCAGTGTCGATCCGGCCTGGCCCAGCATGCAGACGATTTCATGATGTTGACCCGGAGCAATTTCCAGGTTGACCCGGAGCGCTGCGCAGGGGTCAAGTCCCGCACCGGTACGTTGTGACAGGTGAATCGCTTCCATGGCTGCCGGATTCTCCAGTGTTCGGTTGCGCCCGATAAACGAAGTACGGTCGCCACTAAATGAAACGGCTTGTGGCGTAATCGCCACAAACGTAACCTGCTCTCCAAACTCTGGGTGGAAACGGTTTCGAGCCAGAATGGCTCCTGTTTCGCTATCCCGGTTGGTCATGACGTGCATACTGGAGGTTTCGCGGTTTTCGCCGAGGGTTAATTCTACATAATAGGTTATCGAGAGCTTCCGCTTTCGAGAGGAGGCGTTGGTAAGGCGCAACCGCTGCAGTTTGATCGGTTCTCCGCCGTTGTCATTAACCGGCACAAAGATAATCAGCTCCTGTTCGATGCCGTTGCTATTATGTTCGAAAACTGAATAACCGGCTCCGTGCCGTGCTCGATATGCGGTCTCTTCACGGATCGGTGCCGCGGTTGGCGACCAGAAAATACCGCTATCTTCGTCGCGTATATATAGCGCCTCCGCCGTAGGATCCAGTACCGGATCGTTCGACCAGCCGGTCAGACGATTGCGCTGGCTGTTGCCGTACCAGGTGAAACCAGACCCGGTTTCACTGACCATGGTGCCAAAAGTCGGGTTCGCGATAACATTAACCCATGGTGCCGGGGTGTTTGTGTTGGGACCGAGATAGATTGCGTATTCACGGCCATCCTGGGTAAATCCGCCCAGGCTGTTGAAGTAGTGCAGCTCCATGAACGGCAATTGGGCTGAAGGTTCACGGATGGCTCGTTTTCTTACCAACGGTTCCAGAAGTTCGGAAGCCGCTGTCGCCGCTCCCAACTGCTGCGGAAGTGTGCCGCGAGCCGCTACCAGCACGACGCAGGCAGTAGCCTTGAGGAGTTTTATATCCACTTCCGGGATTTGTGTCGTTCTTTTCAGGAAGATACCGCCCGGCTGACTGGTGCCGTTAAATAGTGAATGGATCTGGATCAAACGTTCCAGACGTTCCTGAAGCGGCTGATCATAGCTTCCGGCTTCCTCGTTCAGTATTACCAAGTCGCTCGACAGACCGCGTAACCGCCAATAAATATAGGCCTGGAGCATCTGGCGAACCAGGCTGATATCCCGCTCTTCGCCTATGGAAATCAGTGCGATCGGCAGATCACCCGAGATGCCGTACGCCCACAAACCGGCCTGACCTTTGTTGTTTTCGGCAAGGCGTTCACCGGCTGCACGTAAAAGGTGACTGGGAAACAGCAGATGACTTGCCAGTTGCTGGAAACGGCGTGCTTCGTCAGCCTGGATATGCAGCATCTGCAGCTGCTGCTGGGCCGAGCCCCAAGCGAAATCCATGGCCCGTTCGGTTGCATGGTGGTCGGTGTACTTGTTCATCAACAGCAACAGCTGTTCCCGTGACTCTCCCGCGGCAAGCACCATCGAAATCTGAGCACGCTGACCCGGATTCAGGGTGATGGCGCGCCGCATGCCTAACATCGGATCAAGGACAAAACCGTGGTTATTGCCAAGGTTCTGTACGGCGCCCATCGGATTGGCAAGAGATCGTCCGCGACCTATGAAACGTCCCCGGTCGGTCTCAAACTGGAACTCTTTATTCGACAGGTCCGACTGGTGTAGCGTCATGCAGTGGGCTACAAACAGTGGGGCCTCGCTCTGGCTGCGCGGTCGCCGGTAGGCGAGCAACGCTTGCTGCTCAGGGAGTGCTTCGGTCTGGATAAACAGCTTGTTGAAAGCCGGATGTTGGCGATCCGCATTGTGTGGCGCCATCGAGAGTTCCACGTAACTGGTGAGGTTGAGGTATCGAGTACGGGATGACCTGTTAATCAGGGTAATCCGGCGCACTTCCAGATCATCTTCCGGTGAGACAACCACCTCTGTTTCTGTGTGAATACCATTGTCTACGCGGCGGAACAGGGCCCGGTCGAGGGCAAAATCTACTGAATACTCCTTAACCTTCCCGCAAACTGGATGATAAGTAGTAGACCAGACACGATCCGGATCGGCCTCATGGATGTAGCAGAACGTTCCAGGCGCATCGCAGGTTTGATCCGACCGCCAGCGGGTGAGCTCCCGTCCCCCCCACTGACTGTAGCCGCCACCGCTATTGGTAATCATCACCCCATAACGGCCATTACTGAGCAACAGAGTTCTGGGTGTAGTGGTATGTGGAGTGCTGAAAGTGATGCTCGACGATGTCGCCACGTCGCCCTCATGCTGAGTCGGCTGGCTTTGTCGCGTCGAAAGCAGCTGCAACGGCGGCAGTGTTGGGATCCGCTCCTGGAGCAGCGCTTCGAAAGCGCGTACCCGTGGATCACTGTGGAAACGGCGTTGAAAAGGACTGCCATGGAGAAAATTTGTCAATGCCAGAAACGCCATGCCCTGATGATGAGCCATATATGCTCTTATTATTATTCCGCGCCGACCTTCACGCTGTCGTTGTCTACTGAAATCTATCGCTTCATAGTAGCCGTAATCGGAGAGCAGGCCGAGCCCGGCCAGTAGTTTCAAGTTCTTCACGCTTTTGTCCGGCGTAATGTTCAGCGCAAGCATGGTGGCATAAGGTGCCACTACCAACTGTTCTTCCATACCTCGTTTCAATCCGAGTACCGACACGCCGAATGCCTTGTACTGATAGGTTTTTTCCCGGTCCAGATCGGCAAAAGCCGATTCGGAAATACCCCACGGAACACTGTATTTATGGCCGTATGCGATCTGGACCGTTACCGCTTCCCGCGCCGCCTTATCCAGGAGAGAGTTGCCGTAGGAGCGTTGGAATAGAAGCGGCATCAGATATTCAAACATGGTACCTGTCCAGCTGAGCAGTACCCGCTCGCTGCCGATGGCACCGTATGGACGCCCCAGAGAAAACCAGTGTTCCATCGGAACGTCACCGCGTGCGATTGCTACAAAACTGCCGAGCCGTGCCTCACTGGCCAACAGATCGTAACTGGAACCATCAAGAACGTCAGTGGACACGTTAAAGCCGATGGCAAACAGCTTTCGTTTCAAGTCATAAAGAAACCGCATGTTCATTCCCGCAGACAGCTCCCGTACCTTGGCTGACAACCGTTCGGCCCGAGCCACTGTTTCCCCGGCCAGCCATTGTGATGTGGCGAATGCCTTGATAACACGGTCCAGCCAGGGTATAAATTGTACGTACTCCGCCAAAGATTCTTCCCGGATCGCTCTGAGAATTGCAATAGATTCGACCCGGTTGTTGGCAAGATCAAAGAGCGATGGCGCCTGTGTCAAGGCTCTTCGGATTGCATGCAGCGCCTCAGACCCCAGCAGTTCGAGCTCCTCTTCGCTTTTTTCTGCAAGTATTTCGACCCACGCGAGATAGTTGTCACTGTTTTGGGTCCAGGCTGAAATCTGCTGTTCAAGCTCGGAGCCCCATGGGGTTGCGCCAGCGGCGGCGACAACAGAGCTGACATTGACCTGTGTTCGTCGTTGCAGACGCAGAAGTTCGGCCACGCCGGATGGTGGCGTGTGCCAGTCGTGTAATAGTGTTTCAAGAGTCTGGTGATAAAAACCGGAAATCATGGCTGAAGCAACAGCCTGCTTCAGAATTTCTCCGGTATCGGCCAGGCCGGTAAAAGAGACGCTGTCCAAGAGAGGGGCGTACCGTAATTCGTCAAGACCCTGAGCCACAGTCCAGAGGGCGCCCAGCAGGTTGCCACTATCGACCGTGGAAACGTATCGGGGTTCAAGCGGAATCAGCGTCTGAATGTCATACCAGTTAAGAAGGTGCCCTTCGTAAAGTTCCAGACGGCCAATGGTCGCCATGCAGTTTGTCAATAAATCGACAACCTGATTGATTGTCAGATAGCCGGAATCATGAGCGCCCAAGACGCTGGCCATCCAGAGGCCGATATTGGTGGGACTGGTGCGCATGGCCAGACGGTCCTGATGGGCCACCTGATAGTTGTCAGGGGGGAGCCAGGAAGTGTCGGCGGTGACAAACGACGAGAAATAGCGCCATGTGCGCCTGCCGATCTGTCTGAGGAAGCGGCGATCTTTTTCCGGCAGAGGGGGGGCGCACTGTTCAGTCGGACGCAGGTTCAGAAGCCACCCGAGCAGCGGAGAGAGGAACCAAAGCCCGAGCCATGGTCCAGCCTGTGACAGACTGGACGGCATGACGTGCCAGATTGTTAACCCGATCACTCCACTGAAGATACTTCCGAGAGCCAGGCTTGCGACGAAGAGCGGCTGCCTGCGGGAAACGCTCCAATGCGTTGCCTGGGCAGTCCACTCCAACAGGTTGCGCCGGGAAACCATGCGGCGATAGCAGACCCTGATGATGGCATCAAGGGTCACCGCTGTCTGGTGCGGCAGCAGTGCGGCGTCGGTGGTTGCCCGGAGCAGATCGTGCAGCAGTTTGGATAGGGAAAAGTATTTTAGCCCTTTACGTGTCGTGGCCATTGTGAATGGCTGCGCCAGGGGGTGAAAGAGCAGTTGCATGCCTACAACCAAAGTGGCGATCCCGCCGACCCTTGGAGAGATGAACCAGGAGGTGATAAGCAGAGCCAAACTTGCGGTCGGCAACAGGCTGCGGCGCAAGTTGTCAAGAATTTTCCAGCGATTGAACAGGGAGAGCGGGTTCAGTGTCCGTATGCCTGAAGCGTGGGGAACGCGAGAAAAAAGCCACCCGGCTATCTGCCAGTCGCCGCGAACCCAACGATGGGTCCGACCGCTGTAACTTTGGTACCCCTGAGGAAAATCATCGTAAAGCTCAATATCACTTGCCAGCCCCACTCGGACATGCGCCCCTTCGATCAGGTCATGACTTAAAACCCGCTCTTCCGGAAACCGTCCCGACAGAACGCGGCTGAATGCACGGACGTCGTAAATCCCCTTACCATGATAAGACCCTTCACCACTCAAGTCCTGATAGACATCCGATACCGCCTGTGAATATGGGTCGATGCCGACCGCATCGGCGAAGAGCCTGCTGAATGTTGAGGCGATGGTGCTCTGCAGGGTTGAGCTCACCCTCGGCTGGATGACGGTATAGCTGCCTGTCATGATGTTGCCTGCGGCATCGAAGCGGGGGCGGTTTAGGGGGTGTGCCAGGGTTTCCACCAAGCGCCGCGCCGTGGCGTGAGGTAATTGGGTGTCACTGTCCAGGGTTATGACAAAGCGGACATCCGCCAGATGATTCGGCTCTCCTACGTGGACGAGCGGCTCTGCAGACTCTGGCCGAGTACCGTCGATCAGGCAGTTCAATTCCTCAAGTTTACCCCGTTTGCGCTCCCAACCGATGAATTTCTGTTCAGATTCACTCCATCTCCGTTCTCGATGAAACAGGAAAAAACGCTCGCCGCCATGGCGGCGATTGAGTTCTGTCAGGGATTCGGTAGCGATCCCGAGCAGCCGGCTGTCGTCTTCGCGCGTTAGAGAAGCAGAATCGGTGTAGTCCGTGAACAGGCTAAAAAAGAGATTTGTCTCCCTGTTGGCAAGGTAGCGGATCTCCAGCTTTTCCACTTCTGCCTGAACCGTCTCTGCGTTTACCAACATCATCGGCACAACAACCAGAGTGCGGAACTCATCCGGTATACCGGTATCCTCAAAATCCATTTTTGGCAAGGGGCGGGGTGGGAGAAGCCGCGTGATGACGTAATTGACAGTCTCTATCGCCAGTTGACTGGCCGGAATCAGCAAAAGCAACAGTAGTCCGATGCGGATTGGAGGTGGAGGCCCGATATGGCCGAAGATGGCAATCAGGGAAATTAAAAGAACTGAGGCGCCGCTGATGCCGGAAATGTAGATGGCGGTGTGGTGACGATAGACCCATTCCAGGGCACGGTAGCGAAATACTTCCCGGCATTCGAGGAGCCTGGCCAGTTCAGCTCTCCCTTCACCGGAGAGCCATGTGCCGACATGATTGCGCCGTTTGTCATTTGTCGCTTCGCGCCCGGCCTGCGTCGCCAGTATGATGACGCGCTCGGCGATATGCTCCTCGCTCCGGCCGGCAGCTTTGGCGAGCTCTTCAATAGCTCGGCGGCAACGATCACGAGTGGCAAAATCCATTTTTGGATAAACCCCTGACGGATCGCGGCAGAGGAGCAGTTCCACCCGACTGAGCTGCTCGAAAATCTCCCGCCAATCTAGAAGAGCCATCTGGCGCAGGCTGGTAAAGGCATTGCCACAGGATAGTTGTTCCCTGGTCTGTCTGTTCTGTTCGCGCAGAGTTAGCTCGTGAAGTTGACTTTTGAGGGCTCGTTCCAGCCAGCTCTGCACAGGTAACAGTGCTGTCCCTTCGTCGTAAAGCAGGCTGACTAATTGGGCTGCAAAATACGGCGTCGGTGACGGCTCCGCTTTGGCAAGTTCGGCCAAAATAGTGAAAAGATGGTTTGAATCGCGACGATTGGCGGCAATCAGCCGGTTTGCCCAGAATTCGGCCAACTGACGTTCACGTAGGTCTGCCAAGGCGGTAACGGCGAGACTCTGGATGCTTTCGATCAGCGCAATGCGGAGCATTTGGGGAACTGCCCAGAGTTCGCATATCGTCAGAGTTCGCACGGATTGATATGCTTCGATAAACGCTAAAATATTTTCCCGGTCCAGACGCAATTCCGTATGGGAAACGAGATTCTTGGCCAGAGCGTAAGTACAGGGGAGCCCCCGGTGAGGATCAGAGGCCAGGATAGGGAGCTGTCGGTAAAAGCGCCGAGGGAGGTTCAGCAGGACGTCACGGGCGGTTCTCTCCAGAATGTACTCGTTATCAAGGATCCAATCGGCTGCCGGAGTGGCTTTCTGTTCCAGTCTGCTTGCTGCGGTAAGATCAGCGCAGACCTGACGCACCAGTTGCCTGGACTGTTTGAGGCGTTTAAGAAGCTCTGCAGTCCGCAGTGGCTCGGAGCTTATCTTCTGCTCCCTGGCATGGCGCCGGGAATGTTCAATGATCTGTTCCGGAGAAAGTTTAACCTCGGAACTCCGTGTTTCTGCAAGCCACTGACGCTTGGGATGCATAATGAACAGTGCCGGAGGCGGATCGCCGCTTTTCCTCAGCCAGGCGACAGGCTTTTGTAAAGATTCGACCGGCGCCTGATGGATCAGTACTGATTCTCCCGGCACAAGCCAGCGGGAATAATTGCTAATGACTTCAGACTCAACACCAAATCTTGATCGGCGCAGCCATAGCAGGGCAGCCAAAACGCCTATACCGGCGGAAGCAAGAACCAGCGCCTGATTGTTTGACTGTTTCCAAACAGGAAACAACGGTGGCAATTGCATGAATTGAGCGGCTATTTCGCCAATTCCGGCACACAGAAAGCCCGCAAGAGCTATCCCAAGGACTCTGTAAGTAAGAAACGGGTCGGTGCAATGAACATCGCCATCATTACTCCTATGGACGAGAACAGAACGGCGAAAACCGCGCCGTGCCAGATCCCGTAGTGATTTACGGGCTTCGTCCCGCTTTGCGAAGTAACTGATCAGAATGCCGTCTCTCACTTATGGTGTCCTTTGTTAATGTTGAACCTCTCCAGTGGGGGATCTTTACTGGTGCCTGAATGTTCGCTTTTTGTTGTTACTCGCGCTAATCGACGTCGTACGATCCGAAAACTTCGCGGGCCAATTTGGTTTCCGGCAGCACATAGACGATGCCGTTGGTTCCGGTAAATGTCGGGCGTACTATGTTATTGAAGAACTTCACCGGTACATTTATGCAACCGTAGGAAATGCGCTTGTCGAGAGGCGTCGGAGTGGCCAGACGCTGCAGGCGGTGTTCTTTGAAATTGCCTGTAAATACACGATGCATTGAGATGGCCGAGTCGTAGTCCACCCAGAGAATTACTGATCCACTTAAATTGAATCCAAGTGAGACTTCGAAACGGCCAGCCGGCGTGGTGCGCTCCTCCGGACGGATGCTCGAAAGTTTCCGGTTGCCGATGCCGGGAATAGCGTCATCACCTATTGTCAGTCCGAGTAGTGCGGGTGCTGCGCCGCGGAGCCATCCTTTTGCATCAAATACAAAAACCTTGGCGTTTACCTTGTCAACAATCACAAACGGCATGCCGTGGTTACCCGGTGGGTCGCCCCTGATGCAACATCCGCCATTGCGGCCCATGGCAACAGGGCGAGCCAACGGCGTCGCCCCTACAGAATTAAATAATGTACATAGCGGAAGACCAGTATCAATCAGCAACAGAAATATCGGAAAAAATGGAGGCGGTCAATTTGCGCTTTGACCGCCTCCGGAAAATTATATGTCTGTGTCGGTATCTCTTTCTCCTTTTAGCGCTACTTGCCCAATACTTTCTCGATCTGGCCGAATTTCTTTTGAGCTTTACCAGCGATTTTTTCTCCGATACCTTTCGCTTCCATCACCGGATTATTGCTTAATATACCGGCGATCTCCTTGACGGCACCTTTCACTTCGTGAAACTTTCCTTCAGTCTGATCTTTTGTGCTCGATTTCATGGCAAGCTCCTTATTTTCTGAAATACGGTAATTCAGCAGGAAAATATCAATATTCCTGCTGCACCGAAATAATTCGAAAATTTACACCGTTAACGCTCAAATCCAGTATCCTTGACGATTGTAGTGCCGATGCAGTTTGGTCTCATACTCTCGGGTTATCAGGGACTCATCCGTAAAATCAGGCGACTGTTTGATGATCTCACGGGTAAGATTGACAAATACCTTCTCTTCACTCCAACTTACGTTTCTGATCCATTGTGGTGAAACAAGAACTTTTTTACCTGGCCACCAGTTCTTGGTATCAATGATAAGATAACGAATGGCCCACGTTTCGTCGTCGATGATAAAATCCTCGATGTGGCCTATTTCGCCGTCCGTGGCCTGAATATTATAAGCGCCAACTTCGTTCGAACTACGTAGATGAGGATCCCACTTTTCCTCGTCCGGTGCGGATTCTGTCAATTTGTTACCATTACGCACAATGTTCGGATACAACCCCCACATGTAGGGACCGGCCCAATACATCGGCCATTCATAATACCCGTAGTACTCAACTTCAAATTGTTGTGAGACAGGCTTGTCACTGTTTAAGGGCGGGCTCTCCTCGATCTGTTTTTTTGTCAAGTTGACGGTGATATGTCGCTCTTCCTGATTCACGGCAACAAGAGCATACGGAGAAATCAGCACCTGTCTGTCTGATAGCCAACCACCAGTGTCGGCAACCAGATAGCGAATAGTCCAGTGTCGATCATCGAAGTAAAATTCCATTACCTTGCCGATTTCTCCGTCAAAGCTTTCCAATCTGTAACCTTACAGCGATTTGGCTTTGTATAGCATGGCGGCTCCTTTGTGCAGTGCGTTTAGAAATATATCACTCGGCATGATCCTGTTCAGCCGATTCTCCGCGAATCCCGTGATGGACATCGACCTGTGTCGCACCGGCAGTCTCTAGAATGCTCTTTGCCTGAGCCACCTGGCCCGCGGTGCCATGAGCGATAACCAGGAATTTGTCTGATTTGAGTGCCGTTTCGTACAGAATGCTGCTGTCATGAGGAATGCCGATACTGTACAGCGCGGCAGCCAAGGCGCTCAATCCGCCAACTATTGCAGCCCCTTCCAGTGCTCCGACAATCCACATTGCCAGCGGGCCGAACACGAAAAGTGGACCGATACCCGGAATAACAAACAGGGCCGACCCGAACAACAGCCCCCAAAAACCGCCCCAAAATGCCCCCTGTTTGCCCCATACCTTCATGCGATCACCGGCGTTGTAGTAGCCGACAACATGTTCCTCGGTGTGATAGTCCTTGCCCACGATAGACAATTTCTGCATGTCGAATCCGGCCTGCTGGAGCTCTTTGATGCTCTTTTCCGCTTCGACGTGTGAACTGAAAATTCCTATCACTGCGTTATGCTCGTTCATTTGTTCTCTCCTTTTATTTTTATATCGTGCACTTATCAACTAACGTGCCAGATGAGCCCTGCCGAAATTGAGAGTGCAACGGGCTGATTGTATGAGGAAAATTGAGAGGTACCAGAGACGAGTTAAATAATAACCGTCACCGGAATCTGTCGTAATTGGCATTACCGCCATATGTGACGGCAGAGGCATGCTGTTGTCAGGCGGCCTGAATAATTATTCAAGCTATAAATTCCATATAATCGTTTCAAACTGGCATGTTATCAGTACGTAGGTTCTTGGCTCCATTTATGCTTAAGGTCTTTCCATAAAAAACAATATGGAGGTAATTCGAAATGGAAAAAAATCTGTTAGCAGTAGTCGTCCTTTTTGCATTCATGGCCTTCACCACAGAAGCATTCTCAGCTGATGTTGCAAAACCTGTAGTGCCTGAAGGCCCTGTTTATGCCACTGTACCTGTAGGTGAAATTCAGAATGACGCTGTGAAAGCCGCAAAAACAAGAGAAACAGAAGAAGCCGGAAAAACTAGGGAAAAGGGTGAAGCTGACGCTAGGGATGCTAAAGAAAAAGCTGATAAAAAAGCAGCAAAAGCAAAGGCTGCGGCTGATGCCGCGAAAGCAGGAGACGTTGTTTATCCTGCAACAAAGTAAATATTTTAAATAAATAACCAAAACAGGGGGATCGTTAATGGAAAACAAGAGTGTTGTAAATGACTTTCCTGTGGTTTGCGTCGGCGGTTCGGCCGGCGGCCTTGACGCCTATATCCGACTTCTAAAGCATCTTCCGGCCGACATGGGTGTTGCCATAGTCATTGTCAATCATTTAAGAACCGTAGCCACAAGGCTTCACGAGATTCTTCCGGAGTACACGAAAATGCCGGTGGAACTGATCACGGAAAGATTGGATATACTGCCGGACCATGTGTTCATAATACCGGAAAAACGTGATTTGCATGTGCTTGATGGCGAGTTTCGCCTGAAGCCGATATCGAAGCCCAGAGGATGGCCCGATGTAATTACGGTTTTTATGCGTTCCCTGACGGAGAACTGGGATGGCAAACTTATTGCCGTCATTGTCTCCGGCTTTGATGGCGACGGTGCGGCAGCACTATGCGGAATAAAAGAAGTTGGGGGAATTACCATCGCGCAGAAGCCTGATACGGCATCGCAGCCTGATATGCCTGAGAGCGCGATAGCAAGCGGGTATATAGATTTTGTGCTTTCACCTGAGGATATTGCTAAGGAGATAATACGGATTGCACATGCTCAACCGAAGTAGGGGATGCAGAAAATGCTGATTTACCATTTTTAAAAGTAGGGGTAAAGCAAACTTTTCACCTGCTTTACCCTTGGTGGCACCGATTCAAAAGCGGGCGAAGCAGATGAAACTTGCTTCGCCCCTACTACTACAATCTACAATCAAAACGGTACATCAGTAAATTCCGAGTTCCTTAGGGACGAAAAATTATGGGTGGGAAAAAGACACTGATACCAGGTGGCGGCGGCGGAGCATAGATGACCGGCGGCGGTGCATATCCGCTTTCCACGTAGACATCGGAACGATACACACGCCTGCGATGTTCATAACGGTCGCGGTCATGCCCCCGGCCTTTCTTCTCGTAGCGTCCATTATCATGCTTTCCCTTACGGTCATGGTCATCATCGCCACTAGCCGGCGCTACGTTTATACTGCCAATCATCGCGGCTAACGCAAACGCCACCATGATCTTGCCGTTTATGGATACGCAATTCCATACTCTTGATGTTTTCATATGTCACTCCGTTATTGGACCGATGGCAATTGTCAGTTTGGCATAAGTAGTAGGTATGTGGATATTAACGATCATTTTGTCTTCTTTTTTTCATGTTTTCCCGTCCGAAATACCGTATCGGTGTTTTTTTTCTGTTCATCCGACATACTGGCATAGAGTGCTTCGAATGGCGGGATTAACTTCTTCAGCTGTTCTAAATGGGCTTCGGTAGTTTGACTGTGCATCTTCATATGTTCGACAGCGTTCATGGTTTTTATGTTTTCAGCCCTGTCCTTGGTGAGAGCATCCATTACTTTTGCATTTTCCCGCATCACCTGTGTAAGGTTATTCCATAATATTACTTGTGTTTCGGAAAAATTCAGCGAGCTTTGCAGCTGTTTGATCTGGGCTTCGGTATAGTCGACCGCCGTGACTTTTGCTGTGGCCTGTGGTCCTTTTTTACCGCCCGCCGCGCAAACGGAACTTGCATTAGCTAGAAAGATGATTGATAGAAACGCCACCATTACAATAACGAGTGAAGCTGGAAAAACAGTGTGATAGCTCTTTGGGTTCATGATAGATCTCCTTTTGTAGTTTATGAAACGCTATGCCGCGTCACGATTAATGGCGATCGCCGTGATGTTCTTCTCCATGTCCTCCTTCATGATAACCGCCACGGTGATTCCCTTCGTCAAAAGGCACCATGAGACAAGACGAGAGGATAAAGGTTATCAATAGCAGAATTAATAGTCTGGCAAATAATGTACTTTTCATTTGTAGTCCCCCTTAAAAAATATCGCAGAAGCATAACAATATTCATGCTCTGCTAAGATCAAGTACGTGGCAACTAACGTGCCAGAAGGAAGTTGATAATTTTATGACTGCAAGCGATTGATTGTTTGGATAAAATAGAAAAAACTTGTGCGGGGAAATATGAAAGTCGTCAACTGAATCCGTCAGGTATGACATAACCGCCATATATGATGGACTACGGAGAGACAATCGCTTTAGTAATTCTGCTCGTTATCCACCTGATCGGTAGTTGTAGCATCACGCCATACGGTGATGAGAATCGCGAAAAGCACCGGACCCAGGATGAGACCCAGGATCCCCAGAGCAAATACTCCGCAGATAGCTCCGAGCACGATTGCCGGTACAGGGATATTACTCGTTGCACCAATAGCGAGCGGACGAATAGCGTTATCAGCAAGGCCAACGAATAAAATGCACCAGAGCACCAGTAATCCCGCCTTGAGATAGGCTCCGTTAATAGCGACAAGAAGTGCAAGCGGCACCCAAATTATACCTGTGCCGACAACCGGCACGAGCGCCGCTAATGCCGTCAATACGCCGCATAGGACCGGAGCGGGAACACCGGCGACATAATATCCAAGTCCGGCGGTTATGCCCTGTACCAGGCAGGTGAAGATAGTTCCTACAGTAACTGCCGTTGTCGTGGCCCTGATCTCCGAAGAATAGCGGCGCGCTTTGTCCTGGTTGGTGGCGAACCGGGCGATAGCAACCGACACAACTCTTTCGCCGTCACGGTAAATGAAAAAGAGCATGAAAAGGGCCACAGCCTGGGTGAACAGGAGTTCACCCAGGTTTTTAGCGGTATTGGTTATTATATTAAAGGTTCCTCACACGAACCTGTGCAAAATAGTAGGCATGGTTAGATTGCCCATGCAGTGATACAAATTGAGGATATAGTTCTTTGCCGTTCTGAAGCCGTAAGCTCTGTGGCTGATTACCTTCGCCTTATTATTCAGCCCTT
>CAIYDX010000245.1 GCA_903925005.1 uncultured Geobacteraceae bacterium | reverse complement strand
CTCAAAAATTACCGAAGAATTGCCACGCGATATGAACGCTTGGCAAGAAACTACAAAGCAATGCTGGTTCTGGTGGCCTCCGTCATATGGTTGGCTTGATTGAGAACGCTACCTAGTAGTGGATCTGACGAACGATCCTGTCACCGTCAAACAGGTGCCTGAGAGCGTAAAAAACAGCTGACCCGATTGATTGATCTGCGTAGCCGGTACAAGGTCGGAAACTATTGATATGCCGTTTCCCGAGATGTCCACCATGCGCCCTTCAATAGTGACGTTCTCGTAGGAGAATCTTACCGGCATATTTTCGCGAACGTTGACTCTGACCGCCTCCCTCCGTTCCGCGCGGATCTGCGCATAGGCGAAGTTGTGCAGAATTGCAACTTTCTTGGGTATGTTGACATAAGCGGCGTAGCAATGCACCCCCAACCCATTGTGAAAGTGCTTGCTTTTAATGATAGTGCTTTTGTCATGTTTCATGATCACCGTCTGATGTTCATGAACCGCCAGTTCGACACTGTCCTTATTAACTTCGTTTATGGTTGCTCCATAGATAACCGGCACTTCGTCACAATAATTGACCAATTTGAGGTCCGATTTCAGCCTCCCTTTCGATATTTCGGAAAGCACCATCATAATGGCGGCGGTGTCTGCCTTGCCGTCGTTGACGGTAACTAAATTATATACATCACTTTTCATAAACGCGCCTTGTTATGTAGTAGACCGCAACAACCATCAGGCCATCCCCTTGCGCCATGCGAAAGCACGTTTCTGGGATACAAATACATCATTTAAAGAAATGCCCAGCTCTTCCAAAAGGGTGCTCAGGCTGATAAAATCCATCTCCTCCAGCAACTTGGCCACTTGCAGCAGCTCCCCCAATCCTCCTTGCTGCGAAACAAGGGCATCCCTGACATCCTCCGAGAGGTTCAACTTTCGGACTACCTCATCCATGGGTATGTCATAGACCTTCTCCAGGACGGACAGTATTCCGGTCATAAACGCTTTCTCGGCCGAGTCATTATACCCTTTCAAACTGTTGTGACAACCGGCCATGTTTTCCATGAAGCCGGCCCGGACGGCAGCCATGTCTACCAGGGGATTTTCCGTGCCGCGTTCGTCGTCACTCGCAAAAAGGGCCAACTGTACCCAGCGCTTGATCTGTTGTCGGCCCAGAATCGCAATGGCATGGCGCACGGAATTAATCTTGTTGCGGCTGCCGATACCGACCGAGTTGACCAGCAGGAGAAGTTTGTAGGTAAGTCCGGCATCGCCGCGAAAAGTTTTTTCGATTTCGGACTGTTCGGCGTCATCACTGAGCAGGCGCATCAGCTTGAGAAGCGTTGTGCCGGAATCATCCATCCGTTTCTTTTCCATGACCGAAGGCTTGGCGAAATAGTATCCCTGGAACAGATCAAAACCAAGATCCAGGCATTGTTTGAATTCCTCCCGTGTCTCCACCTTCTCCGCAAGGAGCTGCAGCGGATAACAGCGAAACTGTTTCACCATCTCCGCCAATACTGCGGGGGGGCTTTGAACAAGGTCAACCTTGACGATGTCCACTATCTCGTACAATTCGTGGTAAATAGGGGCATATTCATGATCATCGAGAGCCAGGGTAAAGCCGCTCTCTTTGAGGAAACGACAGCGTTCCACCAGTTCGGGCGTAACTTCCAGAGTTTCCAGAAGCTCGATAACTACCTGTTCACCCGGCAGGATGTTGAGCGAATCGTCCATCAACAGTTCCAGCTCCAGGTTGATGAACCCCTTGTATTTTCCCAGAATGTCCTCTAAGCCGAAGCCGGTCAGCGTGTTGATGATCACGCTGGCGGTGGCGTGCGAGGCGTCCGTTACATCGGCCGTTTTCGATCCGGAAGAGCGGAAAAGCAGTTCGTAGGCGACAAGCTCTTCGTTGCGGTTCAGGATCGGTTGCCTTCCGAGAAAATAATTTTCCTTATCCATGACATCCCTCAGTCTACTTTGAAAAGTTTGGATCGGAACAGACCATAACGGCCTTGCTTTATTTATAGCAGTACAGTTGCTCTTACAGAGCATATAAGATCAATCATGCAGCTAATCTTGCAAACGTGCGGTACGCTGAAATGAGTCTGAAACAGGCATCTCGTCTTGTTGGATCAAGTTTATCCTGAATTGCTCTTGTAAATCAATATAATAAAGTTAAGTTGTATCACCGGTCAGCGTCGTCCGGAAACAAGTTGCAATGCCCTATTTACAATCGTATGGTGGAGATGGGTGCGGCATATTGATTGTCTGGAATTATGCCTAAGTTTGCGCTGTTAATGGGATATGCTGATAGGGTAGAGTATCCTCGCTGGGGCATGTTTTGATGGAGAGATTGCCTGATAGGATGGCTTTACTGTCAGCGATCAATACAGTTCCGTTTCTTGTCAAGAGGGCTGATCCCTCTGGGAGCTTTTATACTCAAAAACGCCACTGCGTGTAGGCCTGACACCTCTCTGATACACCGGGGTTGTATCAAGTTTCAATGATCCAGAAGATTGAGCTCGCACAGGCGCTTCATCAAGTCCTCTTTGCGGATAGGTTTAACAAGATAGCCGTCACACTGTTCTTTGAAAGCAGACATGATAACCTTGGCATCATCCATTGCAGTAGTCATGATAATTTTAGTAGAATCAAGCCCCCGCTCTTCTTCTATTTTCCGAATACGCTTTAAAACCTCATGGCCATCCATTTCCGGCATCACGATGTCAAGAGTTATCAGATCATAGTTTTCCCCTTTATCAATGGCCTTAATGAACGCTTTGATCGCCTCCGAACCATTGTTGACCAGATCACACTCACCCAGCGTAGTGATATAAAGAACAAGCATATTGCCACTTACTAATTCATCGTCTACAATCAACGTTTTTATACCATGGCGCTTTGGCTGGAAATGTTGAGATGAGGGGGGGAGACTCGCTTTGAACGGTCAAATTGTTTTACTTTGCTCCAATATTCCTTTTCCCTAAGTTTTTGAAGTTCAATCCCAGGATTGTTTTTCCAATCAGAATTGTTATTTGCAGCGTTTATCAAATGCGCTAAGCGATCGGATATTTTCTGATCTAACCCGTAATATATAATAACCAAAATCTGAACGAGCCAGTCTTTTGAAATATTTATACATTTTCTTGGCACACCTTTGACTTTTACTCCCCTTTTTTCAAGTGCAAATCTGATTTTTGCCGCTACGCTGTCTTCATAAACCAATCCGGTACGGAACTTTCGCATGCTGTCGGGCTTCGCAATAGACCGTGCACAGTCACCCTCTATAACTATCTCACCAGTGCAAGAATCCATAATTAGCACCAGTTCCGGATCAATTCGAAACGCCATATAAGTATTCTCCAGAACAGTTATTAGATTTAGCCATCCTTGAAATTCTGCATTGCGGCGCGAGCCGTAGTTTCTCCATACTCTCGCACAAGGTTGAAATAGACCTCACACAGATTGACCGCATGGGCATACAACGATTATTATTGTCAAGAAGTAGCGTTTCGATCTTATCCGCTCCCTCCTATCCCCTCAAAAAGGCAAGCAAGGCACAGGCATCAAGTACATAGTGCATCAGCGCCCCTCAAGCAAAGTCTCTGACCGACGCTGTTTAATAAGATCCTCACTGCTGAATTTCATATTGCTGAATTTGCCTTTCAGGCTGCGTACCAATGATTGCCGCTGGTGCTCACGTTCGGCAAGATATACAGACTACTCCGTAACATTGTTTCGGCTCTGTTTTGGGTGTTTAGAATGGTTTCGTATTTTTTTGTTGTGTAGACGCGGCTTTCATATGGATGATCTCCTTTGAAAGATTATTACTTTGTTTTTTTGTGGTTGTCAAAGATGTCTCGTGTCAAGGGTTGACACCTTTTAGTTTTTTCTCGTAAAGAGTCAGCGTGCCGGTGATCGGGTGATGGAAGGTGTCAGCAACTATCTGACGCACAAACTCAAGCTTGCGGTCAATGAAACCAAAAGTTAGGTAGCAAGAACATCCCGCATCGACTTTCTCGGTTTCATCTTCAGCAGAACCTGCATCATCTGGTCTGACAAGGAATACCGGGAATTCAGACGCCGAGTCAAGCAGTACACCGGAAGAAGCTGGCGGGTCTCCATGAAGTACCGGTTTAACAAGCTGGCTAGCCGATTGGACATATTTTTTTCAGGGTTTCTTCACTTTTTGTTGGTTTTTAATTTTGCAATTCAATAAACTTCTGTGGGGTTAATATTTGGACTTCTCCGACACTCTTGAAATCTGTGTCGAAGGTTATAAGGTAGGTGCAGCGGGTCTCAATGGCTGTTGACAGAATGATCGCGTCAGCGATAGCCAGTCGATTTGTATTTTTCAGCGTGGCTGTGCGCAGAATCCATCCGTTGCGAAATTCGGCGATGGAGAAGAGGGGGAGAGATTCTATTGATTTGACGATTCGTTCAGCTTCAGCGGATTGATCGGCAGCGGTTAGAATGGCAGCCAGTTCTAAGAGTGTAATGGTGGCAACAACGGATTTGATGCGATTGGTGAAAAGTAGCTGAAAAAATGCGGTACAGCTTTCTACCTTGTCCGGCTCGTTATTGAAAAAGCCGAGTAGTACATTAGTGTCGATGCAAACAGTCACAGACCGCGCCACTCACTGCGGATCTGTCTCTGCACTTCAACCGAGTCTGTCTGTGCGAGATTATGGCTGATACCGCGTAGTGCAAGAAAACTCATTTCCGCTTTGGTCAGCTGATTCCGTTTTGTTGTTACCTTGGGGAGTAGAAGCTTTACCTCGGTATGTTCCGGCAGATTAACCGGTATGCGGGGCACGAATACACCATGTTCATACGTGGCAGCGATGATCTGTGGCATTGTGAGTATCCTCCCTTTTGATGAAGTGATTGTAACACAGAGAGCAGTGTGAGGCAAGCTTCCTTGACACCGAATAAGTGAGGCGATTAAATATCTATTTTATGGGTGTCCCGGTCAGGATGATAAATAAGCCCAAAAATCCCTCTGGATTTCTGATGCGCTCCGGCATATGTAAAAAATATTGCTGAAGTTTACCCAACTAATGGAATATACTGTAAACATATGAGTCGTATCCTCACCAAGGCAGATCCCTTGCCTGAAAGGATGGCACCCGATGTACAAAACCGTCATTACTTGTGCCGTGACCGGGGCCGAAACCACCAAGAAGGATAACCCCAACCTTCCGATAACTCCTGCAGAGATCGCCGATGCGGCCCATGAAGCTTATCTGGCCGGGGCTGCGGTCCTCCATCTCCATGTCCGGAACAAGGCCGGTCGGCCGACCCAGGATATCAAAGTCTTCAAGAAAACCATAGAACTGGTCAGACGCAAATGCGACATGGTCATCGAGGTCACTACCGGCGCTGCCGTCGGCATGAGTCTGGAGGAACGGCTGCTCCCTCTGGCACTCGACCCGGAGATGGCCTCTCTCGACTGCGGCACGATGAACTTCGGTGACGACTATATCATCAACACCCTGCCGATGATGCGGGAGGTGGCGTCGCAAATGCAGAAGTGCGGCATCCGTCCGACGCTGGAATGCTTTGACCTCTCCCATGTGGATGCCTCGCTGCAGTTGATCAAAGAGGGGTTGGTTACGCCGCCGTATTATTACGGCATTGTCCTGAACGTGCCGTCCGGTGTCCGCTATGATCCGGATACGCTCGCTTTCTTTGTCCGCCGCATCCCCAAGGGGAGTTTTTGGACCGCCATCGGCATCGGCGGCAAGGCGAGCCTGCAGTCGATATACGGCGCCATCCCGTTGGAGGGTTTTCTCAGAGTCGGTATGGAAGATAACGTCTATTTTGCCAAAGGTCTGCTGGCCGAAAGCAATGCCCAGCTGGTGGCGCGGGCCGCGCGCATTGCCCGGGAGTATGGCTGCGACATCGCCACCCCGGCGGATGTGCGTAAACTTCTGCAGTTGAGAGGCTGAAGAGATGAAAAGAATGACCCATGGCAATCCCTATGGAACGCACCGGGTCGTTGAACCTCCCGGAGTTCTGCCGCAACCGGCGGAACGGCTCGATAACGACATGTCGAGGCTCTGGGACAACGAGATCCTGATCGACGTGGAAGCGTTGAACATCGACTCGGCCAGCTTCACCCAGATCAAGCGTACGGCCGGAGGGGATGAAGCGCGGATCCGCGCTGTAATCCTCGACATCGTCGCCCGGCGCGGCAAGATGCATAATCCGGTAACCGGTTCCGGCGGCATGCTGATCGGACGGGTTGTGGCTATCGGCACAGCGCTTGATGCCACGGCATATCCGGCTATCGGCGCTAGAATAGCCACCCTCGTTTCCCTCTCTCTTACACCGCTCAAAATCGACGAGATCCTCGCCGTCAATCCGGACAACGATCAGATCAGCATCAGGGGGAAAGCGATTCTGTTCGAGAACAGTCTGTATGCTCCGCTCCCTGCTGATATCCCAGCTGGCCTGGCCCTGGCGGTCCTCGACGTGGCGGGTGCTCCGGTCCAGACCGCCCGCCTGGTGGAACCGGGGATGACGGTGGTAATCATCGGCGCCACCGGCAAGGCGGGGATTCTCTGTGCCTATGAAGCGCGGAAACGGGCCGGCGTTGACGGATTGGTGATCGGCATCGGTTCCCCGGACGATCCGGGTGCGGCGCGCCTTGAGGCTCTCGGCCTCTGCAACGCCGTTCTCAAATTGGATGCCACCGATGCCCTTGCCTGTCTGCGGGAAGTCTCCGCTCTGGCCTCCGGCCGGTTGGCCGATCTGGTCATCAACTGCGTCAACGTTG
This sequence comes from uncultured Geobacteraceae bacterium, assembly GCA_903925005.1. Lineage (GTDB taxonomy): Bacteria > Desulfobacterota > Desulfuromonadia > Geobacterales > Pseudopelobacteraceae > JACRCG01. Next base: position 22,554 of record CAIYDX010000245.1, on the reverse strand, counting down.
CCGACACGGAGTTGGCATCGATCCTGATCTGCCGGGAGCGGGGAAAAGTCTATTTCTTCGGCATGGCCACCTCGTTCACCAAAGCCGCCCTGGGGGCCGAAGGGGCCGGCAAGGACATCGACATGCTCATCGGCAACGGTTATGCCCGCGGCCATGCGGAATATGCTTTGAATATTCTGAGAGAGTCGGATTTAGTCCGGGCGTTGTATATGGAACTTTATGGGTAGACGGAAAAACAGAAAAAATCAAAGGCAATGGAACGCGGATGACGCGGATTGAGCGGATTAACGCGGAAAAACCATAAACCCATAAAGTCTGAATTGACAAGGATGAACAGGATATACAGGCTGACAAACAAAAAAGTTATTCTGGTTTAATCCTGATCATTTATCCTGTTCATCCTGTCAATCCCTGTTAAATTGTTTCAATGTTTTTTATCAGTGAAAATCCGCTTAATCCGCGTCATCCGCGTTCTATTATGTTTTTACAATAGGTGGGAACAATGAAAAAACTACCGACATCCAACTACAAGAAAATCCCCCTGTTTGCGGACGTTGCCGAAGCCGACTGGAACGACTGGCAGTGGCAGTTCCGCAATGTCATCAGGGATGTTGCGACCTTGAAAAAAATTATCCCGATCAGCGACCAGGAAAAAATAAATCTGGAGTCGTGCCTGAAAACGTTCCGGATGGCGATTACCCCCTATTATGCCTCGCTGATCGATCATGACTATCCGCGCGATGTCATCAGACTTCAGGCGGTGCCGACGCTGCCTGAAACCCACAACGACCAGGAAGATCAGGATGACCCGCTGCACGAGGACGTTGATTCTCCTGCTCCCGGCATCACCCACCGCTACCCGGACCGGGTGCTGTTTCAAGTGACCCATCTCTGCTCGATGTACTGCCGGCACTGCACCAGGCGGCGTCTGGTCGGTTTTGAGGACAATCACCTGGACCGGAAACAGATTGAACTGGGGCTGGATTATATCCGCCGGACCCCGGAGATACGCGATGTGCTGATCTCCGGCGGCGATCCGCTGGTGTTGATGGAAAGCCAGCTGGAGTATGTCCTGAAAAAACTGCGCGCTATCGAGCATGTGGAGATCATCCGGATCGGCAGCCGCACTCCGGTGGTCATGCCGCAACGGATTACCCCACAGTTGGTGTGGATGCTGCGCAAGTACCACCCGCTCTACGTGAACACCCATTTCAACCATCCGCGCGAGATCACCGAAGAGGCGAAGAACGCCTGCGCGCGGTTGGCCGATGCGGGTATCCCGCTCGGGAACCAGACCGTGCTGCTGCGCGATGTGAACGATTGTCCCCACATAATGAAGAAGCTGATGCAGATGCTACTCACCATCAGGGTAAAGCCCTACTACATCTACCAGTGCGATCTGTCCAGGGGATTGTCCCACTTCCGCACCTCCATAACCAAGGGGATGGAGATCATGGAAAACCTGCGCGGCCATACCACAGGCATGGCGGTGCCCACCTTCGTGGTCGATGCTCCGGGGGGAGGGGGGAAGATCCCGCTGATGCCCAACTATCTCCTCTCCCAGTCGGACCGGCGACTGGTGCTGCGCAATTACGAGGGGGTGATCACCACCTACACCCAACCGGACAACTGCTATTCTGACTGCGGCCACTGCAATATCTGCGGCGATGCCCGCTACAAATCGCAGGGGGGGGTGGCGAGCCTGCTCAGCGGCGAAAAGCTCTGCCTGGAGCCGGAAGGGTTGATACGGCGGAAGAGACAATGAAAACCTGGTCATTCATCGGTTCGGATAAAAACGCGGGGAAGACCACCGTGCTGAACCATGTCCACCGCAGATTACGGGAAACGTCCGGAAGTAGTTCGATCTGCCTCACCTCCATCGGCATCAACGGTGAGGAGATCGACAACTACGAGCAGTTCCCCAAACCGCGCATCCCGATCTTTCGGGGCAACCGGTTCATTACGGCCGCCGGCCAGCTCTCCGCGTTCAGCGATTGTTACGAACCGCTCCACACCTTTTCTCCGCCGCATTTCAGGAAACAATACGTGCTGGGGCGCTGTCTGCGCGGTTTTATGCCGGTACTGGAAGGGCCCAACAGCAAGGAGGAGATCCTGTTCATGAAGGAGCTCCTGGCCCCATTGCTCCCCAAAGGGCATCTGCTGATCGACGGCTCCATCGATCGGCAGTTTCTGGGGCACCCCTTGATCAGTGACGCGATCTTCTTTGCGCTGTTGATCTCTACGCGACCGGAGCAGCAGCGCAAAGCGGCGGACCTGCTGTTCGCGCTGACGATTCCCGAATGTGATTTGGACGAGAAGTCATTAATTACTGGGAAGCTGAACGAGGAAACCAGGTCGCTGCTGTTCGACGGGCGGGGAGCGCTGCTCTATCGCGGCACGTCGCCCCCTTTTCTCGATAAGGAGTTGAAGGAGCATTGTCTGAAAAACCGTGGCACGGCATGCCGGCTTTATCTGAACGGGGCGCTGACTCGTTCTCTTCATGCCCTGTTGGCGCCGCTGCCCAATATGCGAATTGTTCTCGACAACTTTACTCTCTACCAGAATGTTTCTGTTAACGAGGGACTTGATAAACCTTTCCGGCCGGGGTTGTCCCTGCTGCATCCGGTCCTGGTCCGGCATATCTTTCTTAACCGGGAGGCTGATATTGAACTGGCGCTGCCTGTTGGGATACCGGTTCATGATCTGTTTCGGGAGAGTGGGGAGTTTGAAATTTAATGGATGAGAGATGAGAGATGAGAGATGAGAGATGAGAGATGAAGTGGGCAGTTGAAAGGTTTTCTCATCCCTCATCTCTCATCAAGGTTTTCTTCTTCACTAAGGAGCCCTATGGCACTGATACCGTTGAACATGGAACAGGTTGACCGGCTGAAAGCGCTGGCCGGCGATATTGCCGATCAGGTGCAGCGTTTTATCGTGCGCCACTCCTCGACCTCGGTTGAACGTGCCGTGTTGCGCCTCTACGGTGTTGACGGCGTGGACCGGGACGGCACGCCGCTGCCGAACCGGTTGGTGGATATGCTCCGGGAACAGGAACAGCTCGCCGGAGGGGTATCCCGCCCCTTTGCGGCGGCTCTGCTGGCTTCCGGGGAGGGTCCGCAAGCCACTGCCGAATTGATCGAACAGGGAAAAATCCTGTTCGATGTGCCGGGCAAAGTGTCCCGCAAGGCGCTGCAGACCATGGAACGGCAATTGGCTGCGGAAGCGGTCGCGAGGCTGGACACGACCCGTCGGCGCAAGCTTGCCAAACAGGCGGAACAGCCGGTCCCTCCCCAGCCGTGGCGCTACCTGATCGTCGCCACCGGCAATATATATGAAGACCGCCTGCAGGCAGAGGCCGCCGTGGCTGCAGGGGCGGACATCATCGCGGTGATCCGGAGCACCGCTCAGTCTCTGCTCGACTATGTCCCTTACGGTCCCACCACTGAGGGGTTCGGCGGCACCTATGCCACCCAGGCGAATTTCCGCATCATGCGCGCCGCCCTGGACGAGGCGGCAGCAGAGGCGGGGCGCTATCTGCGGCTGGTGAACTACTCCTCCGGTCTCTGCATGGCGGAGATCGCCGCCTGCGCCGCGCTGGAGGACCTGGACATGCTGCTGAATGATTCGATGTACGGGATTCTGTTTCGCGACATCAACATGCAGCGGACTTTCGTAGATCAGTACTTCAGCAGGCTGATCTGTGCCCGGGCCAAAATCATCATCAATACCGGCGAGGACAACTATCTTACCACCGCCGATGCCATCGACAACGCTCATACCGTGACCGCATCCCAGTTGATCAACGAGGCGATGGGGAAGCGGGCACACTTGACCGACGACCTGCTCGGTCTCGGGCATGCCTTCGAAATCGATCCGGCGGTGGAAAACGCTTTTCTCTTTGAGCTGGCCCATGCCCAGCTGGCGCGGCAGCTCTTCCCCGATGCGCCGCTCAAGTACATGCCCCCGACCAAATACAAGAGCACCGACATCTTCTACTCCCACTGCCTGGACACGCTGTTTAATCTGGTATCGATCACTACCGGACAGGGGATACATTTGGCAGGCATCCTCACCGAAGCGATCCATACGCCGTTGATGCAGGACCGGGCCATCTCCCTTGCCGGTATCAATTATGTCTTCAATGTTGCCCGGTCGCTCGGGAGCGAGATCGAATTCCGGCCTGACGGCTTCGTGGCGCAGCGCGCTCATATACTGCTTGACGAAGTTGAAGCATTCCTTGGCGAGGTGAAGGAAAGCGGACTGATGGCGGCCATCACCGCAGGCCGTTTTGCTGATATCAGTCGTAAGCTCGATGGCGGCAAAGGTTTGGACGGCGTGTTTGAAAAAGGGGCTGAATACAGCAACCCGATCATGGCACAGCTTGAACAGGAGGGGGTGACCGATGAGTAACCTGATCAAACCCTACGGCGACACGTTGAACGACGGCGTGCTGCAGCTCTCCTTCACGCTGCCGGTGGAATGCAGCAGCCGGGGAAAGAAGGCTGCCGAACTGTATGCGGCAAAACTGAACCTTGAACAGGTTTCTGTGGTGCATGCCCGGCAGATCGCCGTGGGATTCACCTTCTTTGTTGTCTATGGCCGGGCGATCCCGACTCTCGACTACGATGCGGTTACGGCCACCGAAGTCGAAACGGCGCCGCTCGATTTTCATGAAATAAACGACCTGATCAAAAGCGGGCTGCAGCGGCGGCTGGTGGCGATCGGGGCGACCATCGGCAGCGATGCCCACACCGTCGGCATTGACGCGATCATGAACATGAAGGGGTACAATCAGGATTATGGCCTGGAGAGGTATCCGGAGATCGACGCCCACAACCTGGGGGCGCAGGTGACGTGCGAGGAGTTGGTGGCGAAGGGGTTGGCGCTGCAGGCCGACGCCCTGCTTGTCTCCCAGACCGTCACCCAGAAGGACGCCCATCTGCGCAACTTTACCGAGCTGGTGGAACTGTTGGAGGCGGAGGGGCTCCGCAGCCGCTTTATCCTCGTTGCCGGGGGGGCGCGCATCAACAACGATCTGGCCCTGGAGTTGGGGTATGATGCCGGTTTCGGGCCGGGAACCGTGCCGTCGCAGGTGGCGGCATTTCTTATTACGACGATTCTGCGAAAGAAAGGGGGGTGACGATATGCTGGAGGCGAAATTGAGGATGCGGATCGGCGAAGCGCACTATGCCGGGGGCTTGGTGGAAGGGGCGCGCATGCTGAACCTGTTCGGAGATGTGGCCACCGAGCTGCTGATCCGGTTGGATGGCGACGAGGGGCTGTTTCGGGCGTACAGTTCGGTGGAGTTCCTGGCCCCGGTCTTTGCCGGTGATTTTGTCGAGATTGTTGGCCGGATTGTCAGGGTAGGCACTACTTCGCGGGAGATGGAGTTCGAGGCGTGGAAGGTGATTACGCCGGCGCCGGAATTCGGGGTGTCGGCGGCCACGGTTCTTGATGAGCCGATACTGGTTTGCAAGGCGCATGGCACCTGCGTCACACCGAAGGAAAATCAGCGGGTGACGAGATAAAGAGAGATGAAAGTGCCAGGTCAAAGTCATGACCTTCCCGTAAAGGAGTCGCTGAATGGACTATCGCGCCGTTACAAAAAGGCTGCTGCAGGAACACCCACAGACCATTGCTGTAGCACTGGCCCGGCTTCCGACCGAGCATTCCAGCGAAATAATCAAGCTGCTGCCCGCCTTCCTTCAGGCCGATCTGATGAACCGGATCGTACATATTGACCAGTTGCCCAGCGAGGTGCTTGAAGAGGTCGACGCCCTGCTGGATTCGCTACTGCTTCGTCGCTGAACAGTTTTAATCCGCTGCGGTGCTCAAGCTGCAAATGCCTTCCCCATAATTTCCGCCTGCTGTTCGGCATGAATATGATGAGAGCCGACAGCCGGACAGGAATCGGCGGGCCTTCCGATGTACTCGACAGAAGCGGAGATTTTTATAAAATAATGTTCGATGTACTGCCAGGCGCCCATATTTTCCGGCTCTTCCTGGATCCAACGGAGCCGACAACCAGCTCCGCATTGATTGATGACATTCTGAACTGCAGCTAGATCCAGTGGATATAACTGCTCAATCCGGACGATTACGGTATCACTCCGTTCCAATCGGGTGCGCTCCGCATCCAGATCGTAATAGATCTTTCCGCTGCAGAACAGAACCTGGGAAGCTGCGGAAAGATCGCCAGCGGAAACAATACAGTTTTGAAAGCTGCCGGCGGAGCAGTCAGTTACCGTCGAACTGCAGATCGGATGGCGCAGCAGGCTTTTCGGAGTAAATACCACCAGCGGTTTTCTAAATGATTGCAACATCTGGCGTCTGAGCAGGTGGAACATCTGCGCAGGAGTCGATGGGTAGGCCACAATCATGTTGTCTGACGCGCAGAGCTGCAGATAACGCTCAATGCGGGCGCTGGAATGCTCGGCGCCCTGTCCTTCATATCCGTGAGGGAGTAGCATCACCAGACCGCTGGCACGATTCCATTTGGTTTCGCCGCCGGCTATGAATTGATCGATGACAACCTGGGCCCCATTGGCAAAATCGCCAAACTGGGCTTCCCATAGCGTAAGGGTCTGCGGTGTTTCCAATGAATAGCCATATTCGAAACCAAGTACGCCAAACTCGGAAAGCGGGCTGTTCCAGGCCTTAAAAACCGCGCCATCGCGAACAACCGCTTCCAGCGGCGTATAACTGCGCTCGTCCAAGCTGTCGATCAGGACGCAATGGCGATGATTGAACGTCCCGCGCAGTGAATCCTGTCCGGAGAGCCGGACGGAATATCCCTGGTCAAGCAGTGTCGCATATGCGAGCGTTTCAGCATTTCCCCAATCTATTGCGCCATTGTTAAGAACCGCTTCATAACGTTTCTGAACAAGAGCGCCGATTTTTGCGTGCGGTGTAAATCCGGACGGGAGATCGGCTAACTGTCCGGCAATTGTTGCCAGTTTTTCAGCCGATACCGCCGTTTCGACAGGTTCGGCATTGTAATCCATGTTGATGCCGCTCCAGAGGTCGGAAAAGCCGGCCGGCTCCACCACGGGTGGTTTACTGAAAGAAGCTTCCAAAGTTTCGTTGACGCTTCGCACCAGTTGCTCCAGCGTGTCCCGAGGGACCCCGGCCTCTTCGGCGAGAACTGTTGCATAGATTTGGTTTACAGTGGGGCGGGTCGCTATCTGCTGATACATTTTCGGTTGGGTGAACGCTGGCTCATCCCCTTCGTTATGACCATGGCGGCGATAGCAGATAAGCTCAATCACGACATCGCGACGAAATGTCCGGCGGTATGCCATGGCAAGGTCGACGGCATGCAGCGCAGACTCCGGCGCTTCGCCCTGAACGTGAAAAATCGGGCAGGCAAGCATCTTGGCAATATCCGTGGCATAACAGGTAGAGCGGGAGTCCTTGGGCATTGTCGTGAAGCCGATCTGATTGTTAAGCACAATATGAATCGTCCCGCCGGTCTCATAGCCGTCCAGCTGGGACATGTTCAGAACCTCCATGACGCTTCCCTGTCCAGCGAAAGCGGCGTCGCCATGAATCAGAACCGGCAGTACACGGTCTGCGCCGTCAGTCCCGTAACGATCCTGCTTGGCTCGACATTTGCCCTCCACGACGGCATTTACCGCTTCAAGGTGGCTCGGGTTTGCGGCGATGGTGACATGTATATGGTGGCCACCCAGGTCAATGTCGCACGAATGCCCCTTATGATATTTTACATCGCCGTCTCCGATAAAGCCGGACGAAACGCTCTCTTTAAACTCTGCAAAAAGAGTCTCATACGGCTTGCGCAGAATATGCGCCAACACGTTCAATCTGCCGCGATGCGACATACCGAGCACAACATCGCTGACTCCTGCTTCAGCACATCCGGTGACGACCCGATCCAGAACCGGAATCAGTATTTCGCCCCCTTCGAGCGAAAACCTTTTTTGCCCGACAAACCTGCGATCCAGAAACAGCTCAAACAGAGCGGCTTGGTGGAGTTTTTCCAGAATGTGCAGCTTATCAGCGACCGAAAAGTTTGGATGATTTCGGCACGTTTCCATCCGGTCGATCAGCCATTGCCGCTCATCCGGTTCCTGAATATGCATGAACTCGACACCAGTTTCCTGGCAATAGGTTTCACGCATGGTTTCCAGAACCTCAAGCAAGGAAGCGTGCTGCTTCAAAAAACGACCGCAGTCAAAGATGGTATTAAGATCGTTTTCATCAAGTCCGAAGTTGGAAAGTTCGAGCAGAGGATGAAATAACCGGCAAGGGGAGAGCGGATCAGTGCATGCCAGGAGATGGCCGACTGAGCGGTAACGATATATAAGGGACTGGACGCTTGACAGTTTCAAAGCTGTCTGTTCGTCAAGCCCGCCGGTCCTACCGGCCGCACCGTCCATTCCTAATTCAAATCCGGAAAAAAAGAGTCGCCACTCTTCCGGCACTGAATCGGCAGAACGGCGCCATTCATTGTAAAGCGCATCAAACGATTCTCCAGACATGGCGGCAAGAAAATTTTTACCCATTATATTCATCTCCGTTATCTCAAAATATTTTCCTACATTATCGCCTTGTTCAGCAGGTCGCGCACCGTAACCCCCTCAAGACCGGCACGGCTGCCGCCCAACCCCTGCCGTACGACGTTTTCGGCAAGCTTGAGAGCGGGGGTTGTCGCCTGTAATGTCGAAACGCCACGCAGCGACTCGATTATGTCACACACCTGCACTTCAGACGGGTCACGCGCCGGCAGCCAGCCGGATTCGCTTCCCGATGTCACGACCACCAGATGTCCCAACTGCTCCAGTTCATCGGAAACAGTTTCAAGCAGCAGCAGCGGCACGTTCAGTTCGTCAGCCAGATATTGGGCGGAAGGGGAGGGACCCCCTTTTTGAAAATTGAGGTTCACCTGCAGCAGCAACGCCACGGCCAGCTCTTCGCGGTCTGTCGCAGTCAAACTGAAAACGCCGCTTGCCAAGAGACCATGCCCGCGATGCTGGTGGGCAAACACGATCTCAAGTCCCATAAGGACAATGAACCAGCTTGTGTAAATCCAGACCAGCAACACCGGAACTGCCGCCATGGTCCCATAGATGGCGTTATAATTGGCAACCCCGACTTGAAAGTGGAAATATCCCCACTGTGCCAGTTCCCAGGCGGTGCCGGCGATTACTCCTCCCGTCACCGCGGAAGCGAAACGAATCCTGGTATTGGGAATATAAATGTACAGAAAGACCATGGCAATCCAGACGCTGACGTAAGGCAGAAAGCGGAACAGCAGCAGGATCGCATCGCCGAGATAAGTGTTTTGGATCAACCACTGCAGCATCCATTGACTCTGCAAAGATGAGGTCATGCTGGTTGCCACAAGGAGCAGGATCGGACCTATGATCACAACGCTCATATAATCGCTGAAGCGTCTCCGGAGCGAACGGGTTTCGCGCACCCCCCAGACCGCGTTGAATGCTTCATCGATATTATCCAGCAAAGAGGTGACGGTCAGAATCAACATTACAAGGCCGATTACCCCCATTGATTCCAAATTAGTGTTATTTACATAGGCGATAATGCGGGTGACAATACCCACGGAATCGCCGGCAAATCTTAGCAGCATCGGTTCGAGCACATTTTGCGCGCCCAGGCCTTTGAGCACTGAAAATGCGATAGCAAGAAGCGGGACAAGCGAGAGGACCGTGGTATAGGTGAGCGCGGCGGCGCGCAGGTAGCCCTGGTGTGTGGAAAAATTATCAAAAATATTATAGATGAACTGAAGGATCGAAAAGAAGCGTCCTTTCAAGCCGCTCCACTCTTCGGGAGATTCTGTTTGCAACAGATCGGGAATTCTCGGATTCCGCATGGTGCGCCTCGTTTTACTTCACGTTACCAGTAATGAATCAAATGGTAATAGTCTCTCCCGGACGTACCCGCCGCTGTTCATCTCTGGCCGGAACCTCAAGTGAAGAAGAGAGCAGATAAAAGAAGAGAAATATTAGCGCTAAAACAGTTACAACAATCGGCAGGAGGCGAATACGGGTATCATATTTGTGCGGTGAAAGCACAAAGCCGAAAACCATAACCACAACGCCATAACCGCCGATAGCGGCTGTCCAGAACATGGCAAGGCGATAGATCCGGCTCTCGGTTGCAGATGACAACGAGAACAAATCTGCCAGTTGTACGTGATAAAAGCTGGCCAGGATGATCATGATCAAAGCCGCCATGACCAGTCGCAGGCCATTTTTGACGGTACGTTTACGCACAGATCCCCCCCATCAGGCGCCACACCATGAGACATCTCCCGACCCTTGTCGCAAGACCTCCGGAACCGCACCTATCAGACTCACTACTGAACTGACGTCAGTTGTCAGAATACCGCCGTCGATGATGAAATCGAGCTGGACGCCAAAAGTATCGGCAATGATGCGTGGATCCCCCTCCGGCTCTTCGCCGGAAATATTGGCGCTGGTGGTTATAATCGGATTACCCAATGCGGTCACCAGATCGATGCATATTCTGTTATCCGGTATGCGTATTCCGACTGTTTTCTGACGGGTCAGAAGCAGATCCGGAACTTCGTGCGTCGCTTCAAAAACAAATGTGTATGGTCCGGGAAGATACCGCTTGATTATCTTGAACGCAGAGTTACTGACCCTGGCATACCGGGATATTTCCGAAAGAGACGAGCAAATGACCGAGAACGGTTTGCGGCGATCACGCTGTTTCATCTGATAGATCCGCTCGATGATTTTCTTGCAAAAAATCGAACAGCCTATGCCATAGGTCGTATCGGTCGGATACGCGATTACCCGGCCATCCTTAAGGCTGTCGACTACCTTTGATATCTGGTGCGGTTGAGGGTAGTCGGGGTTTATTTCCAATATCATGGCTGCATTCCTTGCAATTGTATCTCTCCTGAAATTTCTTCCGAGGCCTCGGAGATCTCTTTAAAATCAAAGGTATCGTTCATTGTGTTTAAAGTCCGTATTAATTTATGAAACTCAGGCCGCCTCTTTCAGTATGAAGTCTACGTGAACAGCATCAAACGGGAAAACAATTTGGCCGGAGTCTGCTTTTTGCAGTATCCCGGCATTTAACAGGGTATGAACATCACAATGTACCGCTTTGACATCCCTGTCCAGGCGGCGGGCCAGCTCACGGATAGTCATCGGTTCAGCACCGGTCATGAGATTCAGCAGCTCCCAGCGTTTGCCGGAGAGCGCTTTGAACAGAAGCGCGGGTGATTCAAAGCTGATGACCTCTAGTTGCGGCTTGCCCTCAAAAGTGCGAAAAAAACTTCTGTCAGTGGTTTCTCGGGAAGAAATATTCAATGTTACGGTACGCATATCAACACCTCTTAAAACTGTGGCAACGTCCCGGAAGCGGAAGAGGCCGGCGCGCACAGCCTGATCAGCAAAGGCCTTTTATATGTTGTATGTCGCTCATTGAACAATATGTTTGCGTCCATGTTGGAGATTGTAACAACGGAGGATGGTGTTGTCAAACTAAACAACAACACGATTGCAGCATTAATTCTATTGGTATGAAGTCAGTCGGGTTCCGTAAAATAACCGTTTTGAAATAATAATATGCTTGCATTCTTCGCGTCGGCATGGTAGTTAGAAGTACAATTTATGTTCACTCAGTAAGTGAGCTCGCAAGGCTCACTTTTTTTTGTCCAATCGGGTAAGGTTATGGCCGCTCAAAAAGAAGATACATGTACTGTTGTCACCGCTATCGCACAGCCGATACTCGAATCAATGAAGCTTGAGCTGGTTGATATTGAATTCGGAAGGGTCGGCCCGGATGCGGTACTGCGTCTCTTTATCGATAAAGAAGGTGGCGTGATGCTTGACGACTGCGCCGCACTCAGTCGCGAACTGTCAATGATCCTTGATGTTGAAGATGTCATTGCCTGCAATTATACCTTGGAAGTCTCGTCTCCAGGGCTGGATCGTCCGCTTAAAAAACAGACGGATTACGACCGTTTTGTCGGCCGACTCATTAAAGTTCGCACCTATCAACCATTTCAGGATGATAGCGGTAATAAACGCAAAACATTTCTGGGAAAACTTGAAGGACTTGTAGACGGAGTCGTCAAAATGACGCTCACCGAAGGCCAGACCGCTTCCATCCCGATTGAACGTGTTGCCAAAGCAAATCTTGAATTCGAACTCTGATCTGAAATACCCATATATGCCAGCAAGGAGAAGCAATCGTGGATACAATTATTAATCTCAAGCATGCTATAGACCAACTTGTAAAAGAGAAGGGCATTGACCGCCAGGTCGTTCTGGAAGCCATGGAACAGGCGGTTTTAACGGCTGCTAATAAAAAATATCGCAACACCAGGGATCTTGAGGCTCATTACAACCATGAATCCGGAGAGGTTGAACTCTTCGAATTTGTCACCGTTGTCGAAGAGGTCGAGGATTCCTATAAGGAAATCGGTCTGGACGAAGCTCACGAGATAGATCCTGAAGCCGAAATCGGCGATTCGCTCGGTGAAAAGCTGGATTCAAGCGGCTTCAGCCGTATTGCCGCGCAGACGGCCAAACAGGTTATCATTCAGAAAGTTCGCGATGCCGAGCGCGAAACAATTTATAACGAATACAGCGATCGCATCTGGGAAGTCATAACCGGCATGGTGCGCCGTTTTGAAAAAGGTGAGCTGCTGATAGATTTGGGGCGCGCAGAGGCTGTGCTGCCGGCCAAGGAGCAGATGCCGCGAGAAGTTTATCGTCCGGGCGACCGCATTCGTGCTATTATCACCGATATCCGCATGACCACCAAAGGGCCGCAGATTATGCTTTCCCGCACCCATCCGAGCATGCTCGCCAAGCTGTTTGAGGCTGAAGTGCCGGAAATCGCCGAAGGCATAGTTGAAATTAACGCCATTGTGCGTGACGCCGGCAGCCGTGCCAAAATTGCGGTTTCATCAAACGATCGCGATGTAGATCCGGTTGGCGCCTGCGTCGGCATGCGTGGCGCTCGCGTGCAGAATGTCGTATCCGAACTTCGTGGAGAAAAAATCGATATTATTCCCTGGTCGGAAGACATCGCCCGCTTTGCCTGCAATGCTCTTTCGCCGGCACAGGTTTCCAAGGTGTTTGTGGACGAGGAAAAACGCGCCCTCGAAATCATCGTTGCCGACGACCAGCTCTCCCTCGCCATTGGCAAGCGCGGGCAGAACGTCAGTCTGGCGGCTCGTTTGACCGGATGCCGGATTGATATCAAGAGCGAGTCGAAAGTTTCCGAGTCCCAGGCGCAAGAGTTTTCTTCGTTTGACGGCACCGAGGCGGATGAAGCCGATGAAGCTCCCGTCGAGCAACAGGAAACTGCTGCCGTCGACAGCGGTGCCGAAACAGTCGCCGAGTAATACCGGATATGGCCCTTAAAGGGAATTCAGAAGCTCCGCAGCGAAGCTGCCTCGGGTGCAGAACAAGCAAAGACAAGAGTCTTCTTATCCGTTTTGTCCAGACGCCTGAAATGGAAATTCTTCCGGATCTGGAGAATAAGCTTCCCGGCAGAGGGGCATATACCTGTATCGATAAGCGCTGCCTGGCCGCCGCGGTTGAACAGCGGCAGTTCAAACGCTCCTTCAAACACGACGTGTCGGTAATGTCGGCAGAGCAGCTTGTCGAGTTTGTGCGTCAGCAATTACATGGCCGCATTATCGGGCTGATCGGTCTGGCCAATAAAGCGGGGCTGGTAACCGGCGGCGGCTCGATGGTTAGCGATGCGCTCAAGGGCAAAAAAAAACCGGGACTCGTCATCGTTGCGACGGATGTTTCGGAGGCGATCGGCAGTAAACTAATACATGCGGCAGAAGCACATCGTGTGCCGCATCGCACGGCCGTTACAAAGGATGATTTCGGGGCGATTCTCGGCAAGGCGCCCAGAAGCGCGGTTGCCGTCGCATCAGGCGGCTTTGTGGCGCAGTTGGTGAAGGCTATTGACAGATACAGAAACTTCCTGGGGGAGGTATAAGGGATATGGGTAAAATAAGTGTGGGTAGTTTGGCAAAAATGTTGGGCATAGAGCCCAGAGATGCAATTGCCAGGCTCAAGGAAATTGGCGTTGACGCAAAAACGGCTACATCGCAGGTTGATGAGGGTGCTGTTGCGCGCTTGACAGCCCCCCAGCAAAAAGATACCGGGACCAATGAGGTCAGGGTTGCTTCAAATATTATCCGTCGGCGCGCGAAGATAGTCACGGCAGCCGATGAAGCTGAAACAGCCGTTGTCACCGAAGCGCCGCCTGTTAAATCGCCAGTGGCCACGCCTCCGGCCGCTGCGCCTCCGGCAGAACCGCCACCAGTTACCGCGATCCGTCCGGTTGAGGAACATAAGGGTGCCGCTGTAGTCGCCCCGGTCGCTACCGAAGAGCCGGTTGCAGCGGTAAAGACTGTAACTCCGGAAGCACCTGCACAAGCGGTTAAACCGGCAGAGCAGGTAAAACCAGGTCCGAACCAGGCAAGAATTCTCGGTATGATGGAAATTCCGGGTGTTACCAATCGCCCTACCCGCGTGGTGACCAAGGAGACTCCAGTTGCGCCGCGAACCGCTCCTCCGCGCCCTGGCCAGGATACGACTCAACAACGGAGACCCGCTCCTGCTGCCGATCAGAGAAGGCCGGCGCCAGGCGCCGCCGATACGAGACGGCCAACACCGGGGTATGATCAGAAGCGCCCTGTATCGACGACACCGTCTGCCCCCGCAACCGAGCTTGATCGTTCGCGCATGAAACAGGTGCAGCTTGCACCGGCGGCACTTCCTGGCGCCGACAATCGACGTGGCGGCAAGAAAGAGGGTCCTGGTTACGGAGACGCCGGCAAAGGCGCCAAGAAGGGTGCTCCGCCAGCCAAAAAGAAAGAGCAGCCGCGCAAGAATGAAATCATTGAAAAGCGTGAGCGCGCTTTTGATCCGGTCTACAAAGGATCAAAAAAACGTGGTGGAAAAGAGCGGGTTTCCGAAACCAAGAAAACCGAAATTACCGTGCCGAAGGCGATCAAGCGTATCATCAAGATTTCGGAAAGCATTTCGGTCGGTGAGCTTGCCAAGCGTCTTGGCATCAAGGCCAACGATCTTATCAAATCTTTGATGAAGATGGGAATGATGGTTACGATCAATCACCAGCTTGATTTTGATACCTCCGTCATTCTGGCGTCCGAGTACGATTATGAAGTTGAAAACGTAGCGGTCGACCTTGATGAAATCCTCGAATCGACGGTCGATGCACCGGAAACTCTCGAAAAAAGGCCTCCTGTTGTGACGATCATGGGTCATGTCGATCACGGCAAGACCTCCCTGCTCGATGCAATTCGTGAAGCCAACGTCATAGCCGGCGAGGCCGGCGGAATAACTCAGCATATCGGTGCCTACGACGTTGAGTTGAACGGTCGTAAGATCACTTTTCTCGATACACCCGGACATGAAGCGTTTACCGCGATGCGTGCCCGCGGCGCCAAGGTCACCGATATCGTTATTCTCGTAGTGGCTGCCGACGACGGGGTCATGCCGCAGACCAAGGAAGCGATCAATCACTCCAAAGCGGCAGGCGTACCAATCATTGTTGCAATCAATAAAATCGACAAGCCTGGCGCGAAGCCGGAGCGGGTGAAGCAGGAATTGACCGAGCAGGGCCTGGTCTCCTCAGAGTGGGGTGGCGATGTCACGATGGTGGAAGTATCCGCCAAGCAGCGCCTTAACCTTGATGGACTGCTGGAAATGATCCTGCTGCAGGCCGACTTGATGGAATTGACGGCTAATCCGAATAAACTGGCCAAGGGAACCATTGTCGAAGGTAAGCTCGACAAGGGGCGTGGTCCGGTTGCTACCGTTCTGGTGCAGGAAGGGACAGTCAGAACCGGCGATTATTGTGTCGTTGGCGTTCATTCCGGGCGTGTCAGGGCGATGCAGAACGATCGCGGCGAAAAAGTTACCGAGGCTGGCCCCTCCATGCCGGTGGAGTTGGTTGGACTTTCCGGTGTGCCGGATGCCGGTGATATCTTCGTGGCTATGAAAGACGAGAAACAGGCCAAGGAAATCGCGACACTGCGTCAGATCAAACAGCGAGAAGTCGAGTTTGCCAAGCATACCAAGCTGTCGCTGGACGACCTTTACAAACGGATTCAGAGCGGCGAAGTCAAGGATCTCAACGTTGTTGTCAAAGGCGACGTTCAGGGTTCTGTCGAAGCGGTCAGCGAATCTCTGCGGAAGCTGTCAACCGATGCGGTACGTTTGAATGTCATTCACTACGCCGTTGGCGCGGTTACCGAGACGGACGTCAATCTGGCGGCAGCTTCAAACGCCATCATAATCGGCTTTAATGTCCGTCCGGAAGTCAAGGCACAGGGACATGCCGAGCGGGAAGGTGTCGATATCCGGCTTTACAGCATTATCTATGATGCGGTCGAAGATGTTAAAAAAGCGATGGAAGGTCTGCTGGCTCCGACCTTCAAGGAGAAATTCCTTGGCCGCGTCGAAATCCGGGATGTATTCACGGTGCCCAAAATCGGCAATGTCGCCGGTTGTTATGTTCTCGACGGCAAGATGGTGCGAAATGCCCAAGTTCGCTTACTGCGCGATAATGTAGTCGTGTACGAAGGTAAAATGTCATCGCTGCGCCGTTTTAAAGACGATATCAAGGAAGTTGCCACCGGCTACGAATGCGGTATCGGTCTTGAAAATTACAACGACATCAAACTCGGCGATATCATCGAAGCGTTTGAGATGGAAAAAGTCGCAACAAAACTTTAGGGGACAGGGTCAAGGGTCAAGGGTCAAGGTTTATTCTTGCCCCTTGCCCCTTGCCCCTTGACCCTCGTCTTTGAGGTTTTCCCATGCAGCATAAACGGTCCGACAAAGTTGCTGAAACAATTCATGAAATTATTTGCTCCATCCTTTCCCGTGGACTTAACGATCCGCGGATCGGCTTTGTCACTATTACCGGCGTTGAGGTAACGGATGATTTGAGCCTTGCCCGCATTTATTTCACTGTTATTGGTGACGAGAAGGTGAAAAAGGATACGGAAGCCGGACTGAACAGCGCCAAAGGCTTCATTCGCCGCGATATCGGCAAGAAACTTACAATCCGCCATACACCGGAACTGGTTTTTAAATACGATAAATCTCTCGATTACGGCAGTCGGATAGAATCTCTTCTCAAGGAGATACACACTGAGCATGACGGAAACAATTCAACAGATCATTGATGTCATTCGCAGCAACTCGTCATTTCTTCTCACAACACATGAAGGTCCGGATGGTGACGCCGTCGGATCGTCACTTGCACTTGCGTCGTTTCTCCGTTCAATAGGTAAAGATGTAACCGTTCATTATCAGGATCCGGTCCCCGATTTATATATCTTTCTTCCCGGCGCGGATTCAGTTCTGCCGCACATTCCCGAGCGCCAGTTCGACGTCGCGTTCGTGCTTGATATCGGCGAACGGAAACGTGCCGGCAATGAGTTCTGCGCTTTTTCAAACGTTACCACGACTATCAATCTTGATCATCATCTCTCCTGCGAAAACTTTGGCGATTACAACCTTATAGATTCTCAGGCTGCGGCTACCGGCATCCTCGTGCATCGGATAGCAACTGCGTTCGGCTACCGCTTCGACCGCGAAACAGCACTCTGCATTTATGTCGCGGTTATCACCGACACCGGATCGTTCAGATATTCAAACGCCAATCGCGAGGCATTTTCAGTTGCCGGTGAAATGATCGAATGCGGAATTAACGCCTGGGATGTGGCGGAAAAGCTCTATGAAAATCAGCCGCAAAAGCGCCTTGAACTTCTGGCCCGGTGTCTTCCCACTCTTGAAATTATTAATGATGGGCTGGCGGCTTCCGTTACGGTCACACTTGACATGTATGCTGCCACCGGCGCCGATGCCGAGCTGACGGACGGTTTTGTCAATTATCCACGTTCAATTCGAGGCGTCGAAGTTGCGATCTTTTTCCGGCAGCTGGAAGAACGAAAATTCAAGGTAGGTTTCCGTTCAAAAGGAAAGGTAAATGTTGCGACATTTTCAGCGGCAATGGGAGGGGGCGGTCACCATAACGCTGCCGGCTGCAGTGTTGAAGGCACTTTGGATGAAGTTAAGTCCAAGGTTTATGCCATCGTGGCAGCAGCTCTTTGAACGACGGTTTTTTTGTAATAGACAAACCGGCCGGGATCACTTCGCATGACGTCGTCAGTCGTGTCCGCCGCATTCTCGGAACTCGCAAGGTGGGGCATACCGGCACTCTCGACCCTTTTGCGACCGGTGTTCTGCCGGTTGCTGTTAACGACGGAACCAAGGCCATCCCGTTTCTTGACGAGGGGGTCAAATGCTACGAAGCATTGATGCAGCTCGGAGTAGTAACCGACACCCTCGATATGACCGGCAAACTGTTGCGTGAGAGCGACTGCTCTTTCGTTTCCGAGCAGCAGTTGCTGAATGCTTTCAGCCATTTTACCGGCTCGATTCTGCAAATACCGCCGATGTATTCAGCCATCAAGCAGGGGGGGCAACCTCTCTATAAGCTGGCGCGGATGGGACATGAAGTAGAACGTTCTGCCCGTCCGGTGGAAATTTACTCCATAGAACTTCTCTCTTTTGCTCTCCCCTTCGTATCAATCAGAGTAACCTGCTCACGGGGAACCTATGTGCGCACACTTGCTGACGATATCGGCGCGATGGCAGGTTGCGGCGCTGCTCTGAAGGAGTTGCGCAGAACAGCGAGCGGACCGTTTGAAATCAGTGCTGCCCATACACTTGAAGATCTCGAACTTGCGGCTCACGAGGGGGGTGTTTCGTCATTCTGCATCTCTCCCTTCAGCTCATTGACGCATCTGCAAGATATACATCTTACGGATGCCGGAGTGGCAAAACTCTCCTTCGGTCGTTCGCCACTCTGGAATGAGACGGACGTTCACGGTGCCCTGGTGCCCGCTGAAAGCGGATTGGTGCGGCTTTCTCATAACGGAATTCTGGCCGCTGTTGCCCAGGTGTCAGTAGGGGATGGCGACCTTCCGACCATTGTCTTGAAGCGAGTCTTTGTAAGTTAGTTTCCGTCCGGAATGGGTGCTTTTTCCCCCTGGCGGCGTCAATCTGCGGCTTTGCTTGTGCGGCGTACCTGTGTACGCCTCCGCGCAATCCCTTGATTACTTGCCAGGAGAAAAAATCTCCGCTTTCCAAATCGGGAACCAACAGTTTCTTGTCTGGAGCTTCCGGACAGAAACAAGTTAGTACTTTACAAATGAGTTAATGCTGTGATAGATATAACAACTTAGTTTTATACGTTTCGGGGCTCCCCCCCTGATTTCGTAATCCCATCAATTAGTTTCATGGAGGAGTAGACAGTGCTGGCAACCGAAAAGAAGCAGGAAATCATCAACGCATTCAAGAAGCATGACAGCGATACAGGTTCACCGGAGGTTCAGATTGCTATTCTGACCGAGCGGATTACTTATCTGACTGAACATTTCAAAACACACAAGAAGGATCACCATAGCCGTCGTGGTCTTCTTAAACTTGTCGGCCAGAGAAGGCGTCTGCTTGACTATCTGAAAGGCAAAGAGCTGGCCAGATACAAAACAGTTATCGAAAGACTCGGCATTCGTAGATAGTAACCGGCGGTATATCTGTAAGTACAGGTATACCGCTGGTCTGTTTACGGCATGCTCATTTCAGAAAAGGGCTTTCAAGGCCCTTTTTATATTTGTTGGGGGCGTGGATAGAGTCTCTGCGGTAGAGCAATTCCGCAGGGATTGTAGCGACGGCCCCAACGCAACCGAAGAGGAGAATGGAATATGGAACAAAATGTTCAGGTTGAGTTTGGCGGCAGAACGATTACGCTGTCCACCGGCAAAATGGCAAAACAGGCGAGTGGCGCCGTTGTCGTCAGCTGCGGCGACACTGTGGTACTCGTTACAGTTGTTGCATCAAAAGAAGCAAAAGAGGGGCAGGACTTTTTCCCGCTGACAGTAAACTACACCGAGAAAGCATATGCCGGCGGTAAGATTCCGGGAGGCTTCTTCAAGCGTGAAGCACGCCCTTCCGATCCTGAAACACTTACCTGCCGTCTTATCGACCGTCCGATCCGCCCGCTGTTCCCGGAAACATTTTTGAACGATACCCAGATCATGGCGACTGTTGTCTCGGCCGACCAGGATAATGATCCGGGAATCCTGTCAATGCTGGGAGCTTCAGCGGCATTGATGATATCCGACATCCCGTTCCAGGGACCGATCGCCGGCGCTAAAGTGGCTCGTGTCGATGGCAAATTTATCTGCAATCCCTCTGCTGAAGAGCTTGAAAAAAGCGATCTTGAGATCGTAGTTGCCGCCAGTCGTGACGCTGTAATCATGGTTGAGGGTGAAGCTAAATTCGTGTCCGAAGCGGATCTGCTCGAAGCGGTGTTTTTCGCCAAGGAAGCGATGCTGCCGCTGATTGAAGCTCAGGAAAAACTGCAGAAAATTGCAGGCGTTGCGAAGCGCGTTGTTGCACCGGTTACGGTAGATGAAGTTCTGCTGGCACGAGTACGCGAGCTGGCTTATGACCGGATGGGCGAAGCGGTCAAGCTCAAGGCAAAAAATGAGCGTCATGACCAGATCGATCTTATCAAAACCGAAACAATCGAAGCCCTCAAGGGTGAATTCGAAGGCTCCACCAAGCAGATCAAAGCATTTTTGGGCGATTTCGAGTATGAGCGCGTTCGCGCCGACATTCTTGATACCGGTATCCGCATCGATGGCCGTACCACCAGCACCATTCGTCCGATCAGCACCGAAACCGGTTTTCTGCCGCGCGTTCATGGCTCGGCGCTCTTTACCCGTGGTGAAACCCAGGCGCTGGTTGCCGCTACGCTCGGCACCTCCAGCGATGAACAGCGTATCGACTCGCTTTATGGCGCTTCGCGTAAACGCTTTTTGCTGCACTACAACTTTCCGCCGTTCTCGGTTGGCGAAACCAGTTTCCGTCTGGGACCGGGGCGTCGTGAAATCGGTCACGGCATGTTGGCCGAACGTGCTCTTGCGGCTGTTCTGCCCGCCCATGATGATTTCCCCTATACGATCAGGATCGTTTCCGAAACTCTTGAAAGCAACGGCTCTTCCTCGATGGCGGCTGTCTGCGGCGGCTGTCTGTCAATGATGGATGCCGGTATTCCGGTTACCGCTCCGGTAGCCGGTATCGCCATGGGTCTGATCAAGGAAGGTGACAAATTCGCCATCCTGTCCGATATCCTGGGCGATGAAGATCATCTTGGCGATATGGACTTCAAGGTTGCCGGAACGGCTGAAGGCGTAACCGCGCTGCAGATGGATATCAAAATCGGCGGCGTTACCAAGGAAATCATGGAGCAGGCTCTTAAGCAGGCTCGTGAAGGTCGTCTGCATATTCTCGGTAAGATGGCTGAGACCCTTGCCGCGCCACGCGCCGAGATGTCACCTTTTGCTCCGCGCATTACCACTATCTATGTCAAGACTGATCGTATTCGCGACGTCATCGGCACCGGCGGCAAAAACATCCGCAATATCACCGAAACAACCGGCGTTACGATCGATATCGACGATACCGGTCGCATCAATATCGCCAGCACCAACAAGGAAGCCTGCGATCTGGCGATCCAGATGATCCGCGGTCTGACCGACGAAGCCGAAGAGGGTAAATTGTACATGGGTACCGTTCGGAAGATCATGGACTTCGGCGCTTTTGTCGAAATCATGCCCGGCACCGACGGTCTGGTTCATATTTCCGAGCTCGACACGGCGCGGGTCAAGGTTGTTACCGACGTTCTCAACGAAGGGGACAAAGTGCTGGTTAAATGTATCGGCGTTGATAAGAACGGTAAAATCAAGCTCTCCCGCAAGGAAGCGCTTGGCTTCAATCTTGACGGCTCGAAGGTTGACGCAGCGTAATTTTGCATCTAGTAGCTGCTTGATTGTAATAAGAAAGGCGAAGCCGATAGTGGCTTCGCCTTTTTTTGTGTGCCAAACAGGACGAGTGGTATTCTTCTCAGCGATCTGTGCAACAACTGCACTAGAGAACAAATATACTGATCGCAAATACAAGTGACGTCCATGTATAATTTGCTTTTTTATTTCATGTTGTACAAAAAAGGATATAGATCAGTTGAATCACGTGAACAAATATAGTATTTTGAGGGGGGCAAGAAGTTGCCATTGCTCACTGGACTAAAACTGCCTCTCCTGATACCCCAAAAATTACTATTTTGGGTGTCAGCCCGTCGTGAAATCGACTATTGACGTCCAGCAATGATGGACAATGTCATCTTTGTTCAAAGTTTGGTCGGTAAGGCTTCGAAGTGACTCTTTGAACGCAACAAGGAAATTCAAAAAGTTTTTATCTTCATGTAAAACCTATAACATTAAAAACACTTACAAGATAAATAATATGTGTTATTATGACGGCAAAAATATGTAGCAAATATAATCCCCTTATTGAGATTCTAATTCCATTTCTAAATCAAGAGTGAGCTTATAATCCATGGCCATGATACTATCGACTGTACGCGTTGCTGGTTATCTTCCATCTCCTTGAGCGACTG
>CAIYDX010000244.1 GCA_903925005.1 uncultured Geobacteraceae bacterium | reverse complement strand
TGCTTCGGTCGTCAGCATCAGGCCGGCGATGGAAGCAGCATTCTGAAGAGCGCTGCGGGAAACTTTGGTCGGGTCGATGATGCCGGCTTTGATCATGTCGACATATTCATCGGACGCTGCGTCGTATCCAAAGGCATCAGTGCCGTTCTTGACCTTGTCAACTACGATCGAAGCATCGATCCCTGCATTTTCTGCTATCTGACGGATTGGTGACTCAAGGGAAGCCTTGATCACGTTAACGCCGAACTGCTGCTCTGTGGCCAGTTTGAGGCCGTCAAGAACATTCATGGCGCGGATATATGCTACGCCGCCTCCAGGAACAATGCCTTCGTCAACAGCTGCGCGGGTTGCGTGCAGTGCGTCTTCAACGCGGGCTTTTTTCTCTTTCATTTCCACTTCGGTTGCGGCGCCGACTTTGATAACGGCTACGCCGCCAACAAGTTTAGCCAGACGCTCCTGAAGTTTTTCCTTGTCATAGTCGCTGGTGGATTCTTCAGCCTGCGCACGAATCATTTTTACGCGGCCCTGGATAGCTTCTTCCTTGCCGTTGCCGTCGATGATGGTGGTGTTGTCTTTGTCGATGGTGATGCGCTTGGCCTGGCCGAGCATATCTATGGTGGTCTGGTCGAGTTTGAAGCCGACTTCTTCGGAAATAACCTGGCCGCCGGTCAGGATGGCAATGTCTTCCAGCATGGCTTTGCGACGATCGCCGAAGCCTGGAGCTTTAACTGCACAGACATTCAGAACGCCGCGCAGTTTGTTGACAACCAGAGTTGCCAGCGCTTCGCCTTCGATGTCTTCCGCGATGATCAACAGCGGACGGCCCGATTTTGCACTTGCTTCCAGAACCGGAAGGAGGTCCTTCATGTTGGAGATCTTCTTGTCATGGATCAGGATCATGGCGTTTTCGATGGAGCATTCCATCCGCTCCGGATCGGTCACGAAGTATGGAGAAAGGTAACCGCGGTCGAACTGCATACCTTCGACGGTTTCGAGAGTCGTTTCCATCGCCTTGGCTTCTTCAACGGTGATAACGCCTTCTTTGCCGACTTTTTCCATCGCCTGGGCAATGATGTCGCCGATAGTCCTGTCGTTGTTGGCGGAGATGGTTCCTACCTGAGCGATTTCTTTGTGGTCCTTGATCGGTTTGGATATTTTCTTCAGTTCGGCAACTATCGCTTCAACGGCTTTGTCGATGCCGCGCTTGATTTCCATTGGGTTGTGCCCTGCGGCTACCAGTTTGGAACCCTGCTTGTAAATGGCCTGGGCCAGAACAGTTGCAGTGGTGGTGCCGTCGCCGGCAACGTCGGAAGTTTTGGAAGCGACTTCCTTGACCAGCTGTGCGCCCATGTTTTCAAACTTGTCTTCCAGTTCGATCTCTTTGGCGACGGTTACGCCGTCCTTGGTGATCAGCGGTGAACCGTAGGATTTGTCGATTACAACATTGCGGCCTTTAGGCCCGAGGGTGACTTTAACGGTGTCGGCGAGGATGTTTACGCCTTTCAGGATAGCGTTGCGGCCGTCCTGATCGAATTTGATAATCTTTGCTGCCATGGTGTATTCCTCCGTGTTTTTTTGAATTATTGAATTATCTGATAAGTTGCCAAAACGAGGATTTTTTCGATGATGGTTTCGCCGGATGAGGCATGCCGCGGAGGCGTACCTTTTGGTACGCCGCACAAAGGTATGCTGAAAACCGGTGAGACCAGCGCGGAAAAAGACCGTTTTTACTCTACGACGGCCAGGATGTCGTCTTCACGCATCATCAAAAAGTCGTTACCGTCAACTTTGATTTCGGTGCCGGCATATTTGCCGAACAGAACGGTGTCGCCGACTTTTACATCTAGCGGCAGCACTTTGCCGTCTTCAGTTTTCTTGCCGTTGCCGACTGCTACGATTTCACCGCGCTGTGGTTTCTCTTTGGCGGTTTCAGGGATGAAAAGTCCTCCGGCGGTTTTGGTCTCTTCTTCTACCCTTTTGACGATGATGCGGTCCTGAAGTGGTCTTAAATTCATCTGTTGTTCTCCTTTCTATCCTTGTGTGGTGTGATGGTGAAGTTGAAATTGGCACTCGAAGCTGTTGAGTGCTAACGATCTGAATATAAACAGCGCCCTTTAAAAAATCAAGGGGTAACTGAAATATTTTACTATTGCAGTTTAGTATCACATTGTTTTATTGTGAACGTATTCAAGCGAACCGCGTAAAACACTAGATTGTAAAGGTGACCGAATAATGAAGCGGAGAATAATACTGTCATTTCTGGCGCTGTTTCTGATTTCGTCACTTGGCGCTTTCAACGCCTACGTGCATGTCGGAAATACGGGCGACATGCTGGGCAGTCTCATTAAGCTCCACCAGATGGAAGCTCTCAGGCAGCAACTGCTCGGATCAATTCAGGCGGCGCAGTCGGACCTTATGGCGACGATGCTGCTGACTCTCGTTCTCGGCATCATCGCCGCGGTGTATCTTACCAGGGCAATTACCCGCCCTGTCGATGCGCTGCTTAATGCCACGCGGATGATTGCGGCAGGGAAGCTTGGCTATTCGATCGAATATAGAGATAAGACCGAATTTGGCGAACTCGCTTCGCATTTCAATGTCATGAGTGCAACACTTCAGAACAGCTATGCAAAGCTTGAGGAGGAGATCGGGGAACATCGGCGTACCGAAATAGCGCTGGAGAAATCGGAGTCATTTCTTAATACCATCTTCGACAGCATACGTGACCCATTCTGTATTATTGACAATGAGTATCGCATTGTGCGGGCTAACGAAGCGTATGCCAGGATGAAACAGACGACACTTGACAAGCTGCTGGGAAAAACCTGTTATGAGTCGCTCCACAACAGTAAGAACATCTGCGGTGACTGTGTCGTTGAGAAAAGTTTTACCTCCGGCGACTCATGCAGCAAGGAAAAATGCACGACCGAACCGGACGGAACCCGGAGCTGGAGCGTCATCTTTACCTATCCGATCACGGACGGCGACGGAAATATTTCTCACGTGATTGAGTATTCACAGGATATAACCGATCGGAAATGGCATGAAGAAGCTCTCCGTGAGAGCGAGGAACGCTATGCGCTGGCGGCCCAGGGGGCGAACGACGGGCTGTGGGACTGGGATTTGCGGAGTAACGCCATCTATTATTCCTGCCGCTGGAAATCAATGCTCGGTTACGCCAAAGATGAAATCGGCAATATGCCGGAGGAGTGGCTCAGTCGTGTGCATGCCGACGATCGTCCCGAAATGGAGGCCAGGATCGCCGCTCATATCAGCGGGCGGATCTCTCATTTTGAGCACGAGTTTCGCATCATGCACAAGGACGGGAGCTGCCGCTGGATGCTGACCAGAGGGCTGGCGGTCAGGAACGATTCGGGACAAGCCTATCGCATGGCCGGATCGCAGACGGACATTACGGCGAACAAGACCGCTACCGAGCAATTGGTATATAACGCCTTCCATGATGCATTAACGGATTTGCCGAATCGTTCACTGTTCATGGACCGTCTCCAGCACGTTATCAGCACGGCGGCACGGCGCAGCGATCCGCTCTACGCCGTGCTTTTTATCGACATGGACCGTTTTAAAACCGTCAATGACAGCCTCGGGCACCTAGTCGGAGACAAGCTTCTTGTTGCGGTGGGGCATAAGCTGACCGAGTGTATCAGGCTGGGTGATACAGTCTCCCGGCTTGGCGGCGACGAATTTTCGGTGCTGCTGGAACATATCGGCGATCTGCAGGACGCTGTCGATGTTGCCGACCGGATTCATCAAGCGTTGTCAACCCCGTTCATGATCGAGGGGCACGAGATTTATGCGGCCGTCAGCATCGGGATTGCCGTTGGTTCGGAGTTCTATGACCGCGCGGAGCAGGTTCTGCGCGATGCCGACATCGCCATGTACGAGGCAAAAAAACGGGGCAGCGCATCCTCCGAAATTTTCGATACCAAGATGCATGCGAGCATTCTCGACCGGATCAAACTCGAATCGGAGTTGCACGGTGTCCTGGATCACAAGGAGCTGGCCCTGGTTTACCAGCCGATAGTTGACCTCACTACGCAGCGACTGGTCGGATTCGAGGCGCTTGTCCGCTGGAATCATCCAACACGAGGCATGGTCTATCCCACGGAGTTCATTCCGGTGGCCGAGGAAACAGGAATGATCGTCAAGATCGGCGAATGGATCCTGAAGGAAGCATGCCGCGAGCTGGGGGAGCTGCAGGACCGTTTTCCCTCTCTTCCTCCATTGAAGATGAGCGTCAATATTTCAGGTAAACAGTTCGCGCAGGAAAATCTGGCCGATATGGTGGCCGGGGCTCTTCATGATGCCGGAGTTGTCGCTCACAGTCTGGCGATCGAGATAACCGAAAGCATGCTGATGGAAAACATCGATGTGGCGATAGCGACAATGAATCGGCTCCGCGCCATGGGGGTGCATATACATATAGACGACTTCGGTACCGGTTATTCGTCGCTCAGTTATCTGCACAGCCTCCCTATCGATGCGCTCAAAATCGACCGCTCGTTCATCAACAAGCTGACCGCCAAAGGCGAAAATCAAGAGATAATCATGTCGATTATTTTACTGGCGAAAAGCCTGAGCTTCGATGTAATTGCCGAGGGTGTTGAGCAGGATCATCAACTGGAGCAGATGAAAGGGCTGGAGTGCGGCTTTGGTCAGGGATACCTGTTCTCAAAGCCGATGTCACCCGGCGCTATTGATGCCTGGGTGCTGGCTGAAAAGATAAAAATAGGGGATAAATAACGCTGTTTATTCACTTCACCGGCCAGCCGGTTTCGAAGCCTTGCGGATAGAAATTCTCCCGCGTCCGGTTGTAGTAGCCGAATTGCAGCCTCGGAAACTCCTTTTTCAGCCGTTCCAATAGACGGTACATGCCGATCCCTTTACCTTTGACCTCCATCGCGCGATTGTAGTATTCCGGATCGATCGAGAGATTGCGCATCTGGATCATGTCGATGCCGGTCCCGGCTACGAACTTCAGCAGGGCCTCGACCTCTTCCGGAGCGTCGCTTACTCCCGGTGACACCAGGTAATTGATCATCGTGAAGCGGCCTGCTTGCTTGGCTGTTTTTGTCGAATTTACGACATCGGCAAAGGTATACCCCTTTGGCCGGTAGTAGCGGTTGTAGGTCTCTTCGCGCACCGAATTCATAGAGAAACGGAAAGAATCCATCCCGGCGTCGCAGAGCAGCTGAATCTTTTCGGGGATCGAGCCGTTCGAGTTGAAGTTTATCGTGCCGCGCGAAGTGCCTTTTTTCATGCGGCGCGTCGCCTCGGCAATTGTGTCGGCCTGTAGAACCGGGTCCCCTTCGCACCCCTGGCCGTAGGAGACTATTGCCTGCTCGGCCTGCTCCAGATGAGGGATGGCGATCTCGCACAGCTCTTCGGGGGTCGGGACGAAGCCGATTCGCTCATGATTCGAGGGACAGCATTCCGATGCCTGCAGGCTGATGCACCCCAGGCAGGCCGAGTTGCAGACCGGTGAGGTCGGCAGCGGTGCTTCCCAGCGGCGATAGAACAGATTCTTGGCGGCAAAACAGTGATAATCGACGGCACAGCGTGACAACTGCTCAAGCAGACGGTTGTCCGGCATCTGTTTCAGCATCTCCCTGACCAGAGGGTCTAGGGTGCGATCATCGTAATTGACCGGATCCCAGTTGCTGTTGTTGTCCACCCTGCTGGCGGCGACGACGAAACAGTCGCGCTCTTCATCCCACCCCACGGCGGAATATGACCAGAGCGGCAGCAGCTCTTTCTTATGCGAATAATCGCACGCCGGCAGCAGGGTACGCAGATAGCCGGGGGCCATGAAGGCGGAAACGGCCTGGATGCGCTGACTCCGTTTTCCTTCCCGCACGGTATCGACCGTGATGAAGGTTTTCTTGCGCGGATCCCAGGCGATCGGCGGCATGGCCGGCATCGTGAAAAGTCTGCTGTCCTCGGGAAGCGGTATTAATTCGATATTCTCCGGCAGGGTCGGTACGGTGCCGTTCATTCCGGCCATGCAGAGGTCAGGGTGGTCGAAGATGTTCCCTTTGTGATCGGCATACAGCATCTTTGGCAGGCGTCGCGACACTTCGGTGCTCCTGTAAACAGTAATTATTTTCGCTTTTGCGGACAGTACAGAGATTCGACAGACTACCGCTATATTTTTTCATGTCAAGTATGAATGTTTTGACGTTGCAGATGTACTCAATATACCGAAAAATGTCACAGACGGGGAAACTTTAATGGGATTGGTTGCAATGAGCAAAGTCTTGGCGCTGTTTCTATTTATCGGCATAACAACCGGTGCAGCCGTTTTTGCCGCAGCGTCGCCGTCATCGCTTGAAAATCTGAAACAGCTATTCAGCGACCGCTATGCCGGTGTGACGCCGGACCGTTGGGGTGAGCGGGTGCCGGGCGTCCGTACGCGGCTTGATACCGATGAGAAGGTTATTGCCTTGACGTTTGATGCTTGCGGCAGTGCCAAGGGGAATGGGGTTGATTCCCGCTTGATGGCGTTTTTAATTCGTGAGCAGATTCCGGCAACGCTCTTCATCAATGGCCGCTGGATCGATGCCAACCCCGAGCTGTTCAGGCAACTGGCCGCCAATCCGCTATTTGAGATTGCCAACCACGGTATGCGCCACAAGCCGGCCTCAATCACCGGCCGGTCGATTTACGGTATTGCCGGCACTCAAAATGCTGCCGAGGTGGTCGATGAGATCGAGCTGAATGCCCGGAAGATTGAAGCGATCAGTGGGGTGCGGCCAAAGCTGTATCGTTCCGGCACCGCATATTATGATGAGATAGCGGTGCGGATATCGCAAGAGCTTGGGCACGAGGTTGCCGGCTATTCGCTTTTGGGGGATGCCGGGGCGACATGGAGCGCTGCCCAGGTCAAAGCGGCGCTTTTGAAAGCTGTGCCGGGCGATATTGCATTGCTGCATATGAATCACCCCGAAGCGGGAACAGGAGCGGGAGTGATCGCGGCGATCCCGGAGCTGCAGCGGCGCGGGTTCAGGTTTGTCAGGATGTCGGACTATCAGTTTAAGTAAATCCAAGGTAAGCTGAAATATAATGAAATTTGATTCCGGACCTCCGATGATGTGTTTATTGATGGTTACATGTCAGTAACCAACTAATTCAACTGGTATCATTATTCTGTTTTGTGTTATACAGAAATATCAAGCAATCCCTTATGCGCAGCTGGTAATGTAGCGGTGCCGACCTTGTTGCTCTGCTTCGAATTTTGCCACTAAAACCGCACACAACCTGTACAAAATAGTTCTATTAAGTACGTTCAATATTTCCATTATTATGAATGCCGGATGGAGAGGGTTATGCTCAAAAACACGCTTACCGTGAAAGTATTGGCAATCCTTGGAATAACCTTGACTTGTACTCTTGTCTCTCTGGGTATTGTCACCATGTGGCTGCAGCATAACTCCACCATGAATCTTCAGATTCATAATGCGAGTAATCTGACTTCATTAATAATAAAGGACATACAAGAGTACATGCTCCGTGGTGATGCCAAGGATGCCATGAGATATATTGACGAAGCCAAGAAAAAACATTTTGTCCGTGACTTGAAAATATTCAATGAACAAGGCAAGGAGGCTATGGCGGCCGACGGCACTTCGGCTCCCAATTCCCATATCAAGGAAGCTCTGCAGAGCGGCAAGGAAGTTCGGTTCACCACCGTGGAAAACGGCATTCATACGTTGACTATCGCCATGCCGGTACTGAATGAGGAACGATGCCATCAATGCCACGACCCGGCTTCCAAGTACAGGGGGGGAGTGATAGTGACGACCTCGATTCAGGAGGGGTATGATAACTCGTTCAAACTTATGCTCAGCCTCATACTACCCGGAATATTCTTCTTCTTTGCGATGCTCGCCAGTATCTATTTCTTTTTCAAGAAGGCGATCATTCAGCATATTATCCTCATCGTTAATAAAGTTGTTGAAATGGCCAATGGTAATCTGACGGTTAACATTGATCACAAGGGGAGCGATGAAATAGGCACGTTGTCGGCGAGCATCAATCAGCTTATAGTTAAATTCCGGGATGTTATCGCGGAGGACAAGGAAGCGGCCGACAACGTTGCCTGCGGCAGCCAGGAACTTTCGCATATAGCCGTCAATCTCTTGAATACCGTGCAGCAACAGTCCAACATGGTGGCGGAATGTGAGAAGCTGACCTCGGATATCGCCGGAAATCTGGACGCCACGGAAGAGATGGCAATCTCGACAACTGAAACCGTTGAATCAACCAGGTCGAAACTGAGTAATTTCGTGGAAGATCTTAATACGGCAGGACGCGTGATAATTGGTGAATCAGAGAAACAGGTGGCGCTGGCTGCCCAGACACAGGAGCTGGCCGGCAAGGCGGGAGATATTCGTTCGGTCCTGGAGATAATTGCCGATATTGCCGATCAGACCAATTTGCTTGCATTAAATGCATCGATAGAAGCCGCCCGGGCCGGAGAAATGGGGCGAGGTTTCGCGGTGGTTGCCGACGAGGTGCGCCAGTTGGCGGCAAAGACTCAAAGTTCTTTGATTCAGATAAATACCAGTGTTAATGCGGTGGTAAACGGCGTTGAACATGTCTGCTCGGGAAATGAGGAGAGTGCGAGGCGGATGCGTGAGATTTCAGAATCGACTCAACGGCTGATAGGGAGCATCGGTGAAACAGGAGAAAATCTGAAAGGAGCGGTGGATATCTCATCGGAACTGACAAAGAAGTGCACCTATATTGCCACCCGCACCAAGCAGATGATCGAGTTGATGAGGCAGGTAACCGAAGTTGCCGAGCAGAACCGGACCGTGGCAAGCGAGGTCGGAGGGGTTTCCGCCACTCTCGCCCAGAAGTCGGAGAGCCTCAGGGCTGCCCTTACCCACTTCAGGACCTGATAAGTGTCTGTTCAAATCGCTCCGCAAGCATCCGAACTTACCCTGCTGTTTGTGGAAGACAACGAATTTTGCAGACAGGTAGGCGTGCTGCAGCTTTCCGGCTTATTCAAGCGGATCGTGGTGGCAAACGACGGAAGTGAAGGTTTGCAGAGCTTCTATGACTGCGCCCCGGATATTATTCTGACCGATCAGATCATGCCCGGCTTGACAGGCCTGGAGATGGTCAGGATCATCCGTGAAACGGACCGGAAAACGCCTGTTATACTGATGACCGGCAATATGGACTATCAGATGCTGGTGAACGCGATAAATCTCGGCGTAACGCGCTTCGTTCCCAAGCCGTTCAAATTTGAGTTTTTGGTTCAAACGCTCGACGATATTGTCCAAAAAATTGTCAGTGATCTTCTTCTGGAGCAGTTACAGCGCCAAGAGATGGAGCTGCTGCGGTATCGCGACAAATATAATTCTATACAACAGGAGGCTGCACTCAGGAAGGAACGCCATGTAGTGCGCCATGACCTGCATAACCTGGCAATAAGGGCTTCAAACGGCGTACGATGGGGAGTTGAGGTGGTCCACACTCCTCGCGACATCATGTGTGGTGATGGCTACAGCGTCTGCAGGCTGCCCGATGAAAGAGTTATGATCTTTCTCATAGACTCGATGGGGTCCGGTCTATCCGCTTCATTGACCACCCTTCTTGCTACATCGTTCTGCAATTTTCACTTCGAGCATTTTTTTCATTTTTCCGGATATGAATTCCGTAAAATACTGGACCTCTTCATAGAGTACATAACCGGTATTTTATTGGATGACGAGGTGATATCATGCGGGTTTTTCCTGATCGACTTGGAAACTTTGGTGCTGGAAACAGCCCTTTTTGCCCTGCCTCCGTTGCTTGTGCGCGATCTGGACGGTTCGGTGCAGTGCGTCCGCAGCGCGAATCCGCCGCTTTCCCAATATAACGGTAAAGCGGAAATTACAAAGTTTTCGCTGGCAAATGTCTCCGACCTGCTTGTCGTAACGGATGGCGTTTCCGACGCCATAATGGGTGCCGACGGTCTGTATCGGGAATATCTTCAAAACGATTTTATGGCTTCACCTACTCTGGCGTCGTTACATAAGCTTTTCAACAGCCGGATTGCGGCGAAGGACGAGAAGGACGATCTGACGATGCTGCATGTACGGCGTATAGATCTTCCTGCTTCATGGCATTGGCGCACGAGCATCTTTCCACGTCTTGATGTCATGAATATGGCAATTGTAGAGGCACTGGACAGGTTGTCGCAGGAAATAACTGTTACGACAAAGCAAAGAGATGAGCTGGAGCTGGTTCTGTCGGAGGCGTTGACCAACTCGCTTGAGCACGGTTGCCTGCTGATCGGCCGGGAAGATAAGAAGCGGATCGTGTTGTCGGGCGAATATGATGATGTTCTGGAACAGCGCGCCCCCCCTCCAGATTCATACATTTCTCTTGCCCTTTCTTTATGGCGAGGCGCAAAACAGCCGCTGCTGCTCATTGAAGTGTGCGACAGCGGCCCCGGCATCCCTCCCGACTTTTTTTGCGTACCCGATACCACCGCGGTGAGCGGACGAGGTTTTCGGATGATCAGCCGCTACAGCGACAGTTTTTTTGTCAATAGTCCGGAGGGGGGTCTGTTAATAATGAAAACCATCGAAGGAGACACCAACCATGCAGATTGAACGCACAGGCAGTTCTGAATTGACCATAACCGGTAATATCAAGTCCATTGAAGACAGTATTCAGATCAAGGGAGCCATCAATGCCATCCGTAAAGACGGGGCGCAGAGTCTGCGAATGAACATCAAGGATTCATTCTCCATAACGTCAACAGTGATCGGCAATCTGATCAAGTTGGTACACCATGACAAGGTTAACCTGTCTATCATGATCGGAGACCAGAGGCTCTATGATCTGCTGGTTGAACTCAATATAGCACATGACTTCAATGCCCGGCTTGTCGGACGGTAATGACAAAAATATCCCGGATATTTTTTGATCTTCGGGATTTTTTTGTACCGCTTCCTGGCATTGCGTCTATCGGATTTACGCTGAATAATAGATGATTATAATGGCCATTTGACCGCATTTTTTTTCATTGACATACAATATCAATCCATACATAGTGAACGCCAAGCTGTTAAAAGCGGATATATATCACCGAAAAGGCAAAATCCGGGGGACCGGATGTCGCAAAGCCACCTACCCAGAACGGGGAGAGGGGTTGTCGAAGCGGTTGAAAAATGTTGCAGTTTTGTAACATTGAATCAAGCCTGCCTTTTCAGTTGAAAAGCAGGTTTTTGTTTTAGAGTAGAGACACCGAATTTTAGTAAGTTGCTCCAAGTACATGGTTAAACATATCTAATACATAGGAGGGAAAGTAAATGGCATTGACTGGCGTACCAAAAGAGGCTCAGGTAATTCGCCAAATCATTGAAAAAAATCTTAAGAACGGGATGCTTGTTGAGGTCTATCTCGTAAAATATCCCCGCCAGTATGAATCTATCCTTTGTGTTGATGGTCATTACAAACCGGGTCCTCCAGTCCCGCGGACGGTGGATAATCCGACCGAGGCTGCAGCCTACTGGATGGGAGTGCGCCCGAAAGTGGGGTTGAGCCAGGAAGAGGGTGATGAGATTCTTGGGACTGTGAATGTCCAAAATATGCTTCACCACTGCAATTTCTTGGATAAATGGGGCGTCTCGGAGGATTAGAATGGTTCTGGATCTAAATGTTTCCATTCCGGCTCTTCGCAGAGAATTGAGGGCTTCCATGGGTGATCACGACAAGCTGAGCAAATTGCACTCTCGCCTTACAGACTACATAAACAACTCGTATGGCGAAGAGAAGCGGATGCTTGTTAAATTCAGGCAGGAAGTTAAGGATGTCCTTAGATGCCGTTTGCTTTGACTTTCTGAGACTTGCTGCGGACAGATAAATTCAAGCTGTTTATAAAGACTAACGCCGAAGGGCGGGGAAATTTCCCCGCCCTTCGTTATTTTCAGAGCTGAATGTTAAGCTTACTTCTTTGCCTCATCCTTCTTAACTACCGCCATGGCGTCATTCAGAAGTTTGACGCCGACTTTCGAAGCGGTAATGGATATTCCCAGGCTATCGCGTGCCAGGCCCGGATTATGGAAGCCGTCCGAATTCTCAGCGGTCCACCACTCCCACAGAACATGGGCTTCTTCATGTTTGGCGCGGGCCTGATCGAGAACAGTCGGAGCGACACCCATATACTTTGCCGCTGCATAGGTGTCGATTAATTGGCCCAGCCAGTATTCGGCTTTGCGCATTTTACCGCGGGTGTAGTTCTGTATTGCATCAATTTCATACTGTTTTTTCACCGCACTGTCTTTGGGATGGCAGCCGAGACAGGATTCCTTGATGTGGTTCTTGGGACGAACAACGCCATGGGTTGAAAACATTTTGCCGTTCGTTCCCTTTTGTCTAGGCATGTGGCACTGGTGGCACTGAACTCCGGCCAGATCATGCACGCTGCCGGAATATGTTTCTGCCTCCGGATGTCTGAGTTTAACCAGTTGAGCCCCGGTTACTTCGTGTTTTAACTCAAAGAAGTTGACTTTCTTGAAATGATCCAGAAGCTCCTTGACTTGTGTGAGCGGAATATAGTTGGTGCGCCGATCGTCGAAACCAACCGGTTTGCCGGTGCCGAACTCAGCACCCTTGCCGCAGGTATACGTCACGTGGCACTGGGCGCACATTATGCGCGAGTCGGTCTTCTTCATGATGCCTATTTTGCGGAACCCGTCACGGAAGCTGATAATTTTGAGGTCGGTTTTACCATCCTTGCCGGCAAACATCTTGGCTCCCTTGTCTATCTGATCGATCAGTGCGTCGCGCACAATTCGCGGTTGTGTGCCGTGCGGGTCGTGGCAGTGAATGCAGCCGACAGGATTGTTGGTTTCCTTGGCGACATCGACAATATTTGATTCACGGTTCCACTTGGCTTTGGGATCCTTGTCACCCAAAAATTTCCATTTGAGGATATGATCGGAAGTCTTGCATTGGATGCAGGTCGGATTGCCGGACATTGCTGACTGGGAGAGCGGCTTCCACTCCTTGTTGCCCTGGGCTTTGTCAACCAGAACATCCCATGTCTTGCCGTTGGCAGCAGCGCCTTTCCAGCTATCTTTGAACTGGAATCGGCCACCCTGAAAGCGGTCGACTGAAAACTGGTCAATAACCATAAAAGAATGTCCGCGGGGTTCGTTATGCTCGAAGGTGAATCCGTATGGCGCCAGGAGTTTGCTCTGCATCGGCGACCGGCCGGTGGGGATGCCCTTCTCTTTACGGGCTTCCGCCTCGTAGTTGACCTTGTAGAAACTTTCATACTGGTCTTTGTGGCATTTGCCGCACAGTGCCTGGTCGATGGTGGTGACCGGTTTGTTTTTCTCTGGATCGTTCATGTGAGCGTCCAGTTTGTCATGACAGGTTGTACATGCCAGTTTGGCATGTTTGGAGCCTTCCTTGAGATCCTTGATCTCGTCGTGACACTCGTAACACTTCGCTCGACCGTCATTGGCCACTTTGGTGGCCGGCTTGTTGACAGCTGATGTGAGTACAGGGATGGACAGCAGAGCTATCGCACCGAGTACCACTGCAGTCAGGGCCAGGGTTTTCTTTTGCATGTTCAGTTCTCCTTTGTTTGGCATAAAACGGCCCTCACTGCAGCCTGTTTGTTGTGTCGGATTGTGACGTAAACAGTACGGGAATTATTTGACCTAAATCAAGATTTCCATGTTTTTGTCATCTGGGGACCAACACAACCGCTTTCGGATCAACCGGACAGACATATTCACATTCGCCACAGCCGTTACAGAACTGCGGGTTGATTCTGATCCCCACACCGGGATTAAGCTTGATTGCCACCGGCTTGCAACGATCCACGCAGGCAGAGCAGCTGTTGCTGCGTGCCAGACACCTTTCGTTGAATGCCTCCGCCACCAGATCGGGGCGCGGTTCGGACGACGGAGCAGCTCCCAGTGATTCTAACGGGATGTTCGGGATACGTCCTTTAACTGTTTCGGCAATATCGAGCGCCGTTTTTCCGAGAGAGAACAGGCTCTGTCTGAAAAAATCCTTGCGGGAGATGCTCATGCCTGCCTCGTTTCCAGCTCTTTCAAACGCTCTTTCATCGCCTTTTCCTTCTGCCAACGGGCCGTAATGTCCCTGATAATAGCTCCGGTGCCAAGAACCGAGCCATCCTCACCCCGCACTATTACCATGCTGAATTCCAGAGAAAGCCGGGTGCCATCCTTTTTTATGCCGGGTGCCGCGAGAAGTTCCGTGCCATACTTGGTCACTCCGCTTGCCATGACCTTGTGATACCCTTCCCAATGTCTGCCGCGCAGGTTTTCCGGGATGATCAGGTCGAGACTTTTTCCCTCCGCCTCGGCGGCGGTATATCCGAACATTATCTCGGCCCCCTTGTTCCAGAGACGGATAAGGCCCTCATGGTCGGAAAACATGATTGCTTCGCCGTTGTTATTCCTTACAATCTGCTCGCTTAACCAAGCAAAAGACATGTTTTGCATAGAGTTGCTCCTTTAATAATCGATTATTGATAATCGATGAGAGATGAGAGATGAGATAAAACATGAAAAATCGATGAGAGTTGAGGGATGAGAGATGAGAAAATCTAATCCCTCATCAGGCCTTTGTCTCATCTCTCATCTGGATTTTAACACGGCATCTCGGCGTTTTTACGAGAATAGTACCACCAGGTCATGACAATGCAACTTACGTAAAAAATTATGAAACCATAGAGAGCCGCATCCGGACCGCCTGTTGCGGCGATAGAGCTGCCAAAACTTTTGGGGATGAAGAAGGCTCCGTAGGCGGCAAAGGCGGAGGTGAATCCCAGAACGGCCGCTGATTCCTTGTTGGCATCCTTGACGGCCTGTTCCTGGGCTTCCGCACCCTTCCCCTGCGCATCACGCTGTCGTTCGGTAAGAAAAATTACTGGAATCATCCGGAAAGTGGAACCGTTACCGATGCCTGTGGTAAAAAAGAGAAAAATGAACAGTGCCAGGAAACCCCAGAAATTCCCCCCCATGCCGCTATGAGGCAGAAAGAATAGTACACCAAAAACCGCTGCTGCCATAACAATAAAGTTCCAGAAGGTTACTGTTGCCCCGCCGATCTTGTCTGCCAGCCAGCCGCCAAGAGGCCTGGCCAGAGCGCCTACCAGCGGACCCAGGAAAGCGTACTGGGTTGGATTGACGGCGGGGAATTGTGACTTGATCAAAAGCGGCAGGCCGGCTGAATAGCCGATGAATGAACCGAAGGTGCCAAGATAAAGCCAGCACATGATCCAATTATGTCGGCGTTTGAATATGATCGATTGTTCCTTGAAAGATGCTTTGGCGTTTGCTATGTCGTTCATACCGAACCATGCGGCAATCGTGGAAGCAAGAATCAGCGGCACCCAGACAAAACCGGCATTTTGCAGCCAGATGGATCTGGATACCCCCTTGACTATGCACAACTGCGGGTCACCGCATAGTGCGCTGAACATGCCGGTGGTAATCACGAGCGGTACCAGAAACTGCATGGCGCTCACTCCAAGGTTTCCAAGGCCGGCATTCAGTCCGAGCGCAGTACCTTTCTGCGCCTTGGGAAAGAAAAAACTGATATTCGCCATACTCGAAGCGAAGTTCCCACCCCCAAAGCCGCACAGCAGTGCCAGGATCAGCATGGTGCTGTAACTGGTGTTTGGATCGCGCACGGCAAAGCCGATTCCGATTGCCAGGATTAAAAGTGAAGCGGTGCTGATTGTTGTCCACTTTCGACCGCCAAAAATCGGCACCATGAAGGAGTAGAATATTCGTAGTGTGGCCCCGGTCAGTCCGGGAAGCGCCGCCAGCCAGAACAGTTTGTTGGGATCAAATTTGAAGCCGATATTGGGAAGGTTGACAACAACAACGCTCCAGACCATCCAGACCGAAAAGGCGAGCAACAGCGCCGGGATGGATATCCAGAGGTTGCGGTTGGCGATGGCCTTTCCCTTCTTTTCCCAGAACTCTTTATCTTCCGGGTTCCATTCAGTTATTACGCGCGATGACATTCGTTGTCTCCTTGTTTAAGTTTATTCAAAAGCCGGTATTTGAACCGCAAAGGCGCTAAGAACGCGAAGAAAGACGATATATTTCTTTCAACTCTATAATTTCTTTGCGAACTTCGCGTCTTTGCGGTAATGGACTATTTTAATATGGCATTGCTAATTAATTTCAGCTTCCAATCCCTCGATTTTGCGCATATCCTTCGGGTGTTTCTCCACCATCATCTTCTTCACGACATAGTGCAATGACAGCAGGCAGACCAGTGACAGGGCAAACATGAACATCCAGCAACTGCTCCAGAGTCCGGTACCTTCAAGAAGATAGCCGAAAAGGATCGGGCAGACAAAGCCGCCCAAGCCTCCGATGACCCCTACCATGCCGCCGACAACGCCGACCTCTTCCGGAAAATAGTCAGGAATAAGTTTGTACACCGCTGCCTTGCCGATCCCCCAGATACTACCGAGAATAAGAACAAGAGCCGCGAATATCCAGACATTGGCTTGGAAGAAAATACGCGTCACCCCTTTGGCGAGCAGTTCTTTCTTCTTCACCGCCTGCCCGGCGGCGACTACCGGCTCCTGCCAGGTTTGCTTGGTGGGGAGAACCAGGGTCCGGCCGTCAAAATTTTCCAGAACAGCCGGTTTCACTCTTACCGGGTATGCTTGTTCTCCTACAGTGACGGACGTGGCCGTCACCTCTTTCACCACGCCGCTCCGTTTGGCCATAACCCCGCGACCGGGAGAATAAATCTCCATCTTCGGGACGATCATCATAAGGCTGATCAGCGTCGAGGCTCCGAGCACCCAATACATGATCTGGCGTCCGCCAAAGGCGTCGGACAGCCATCCGCCCAAAGCGCGAATAACACCGGACGGCAGGCTGAACATCGAGGCAAACAGGCCGGCGGTGACGAGCGGCAGGTAATAGACATTGACGAAGTATGGGACCAGCCACTGGGAAAAAGCGACAAAGCAGCCGAACACCAGAAAGTAATAGAGGCCGAAGCGCCAGACGCGCATATGCTTGAGCGGAGTCAGCATCTCCCTGAAGGATTTGCCGGAATTTGCCGGTTTCTTGTTTTCACTGAAGAGGAGAAAGATAACGCCCATTGACACCAGAATCAGCGCGTAATAGACCGGAAGCTGCCGCCACCCTTCGATGTTGGCGCCGTTGTTGGTCAGCTTGTTGAGCATGGTCGGTGCGAACAGGGTGGTAAGCGCCGCCCCGGCATTTCCGGCGCCGAAGATTCCGAGTGCCGTTCCCTGCCGCTCGCGGGGATACCAGACCGAGGAGAAAGCGATGCCTATTGAAAAGCTGACTCCGGCCAGGCCAAAACCGAAACTGCAGATGGCAAACGAGGTAAAGCTGTCGGCCTTTGACAGCAGGTACATCGGGATGGCGCAGATAAAGAGCAGCGCTCCGAAAATCGGTTTGCCGCCGAACTTGTCGGTCAGCATGCCGGCGGGGAGGCGGAAAATCGAGCCGGTCAGTACCGGAATCCCGAGCAGCCAGCCGATCTGCACCGGCCCCCAGTTGAACACCTGGTTATCCACCAGAAATGTAACCAGTACGCCGTTGAACATCCACGCGCCGAAGCAGACGGTGAAGGCCAGCGTATTGAGAAAGAGGATTTTATGTGATTTCAGCGTGGCAACTTCCTGCATCTACATGTCCTTTCCTGATTCGGTTTCCTACAGCCTGTTCAGCACCATTAATCATAACTCCCCCCGTCCCCCCTCTTAGCTTAAGAGGGGGGACGGGGTGGCAACATTGTTGGTTGCATTGTAACGTCCCTCCCCTTAATTAAGGGGAGGACAGGAGGGGTTATGGTTTGTGACTGTTTTTTACTTCGTCCGCCACCGGTACAAAATCGGCGGATCCTTCAGGAAGTCCACCGGAAGATAGAGCAGGTGCACCAGCTTGGTAAACGGCACGAGCGCCACGATCAGGAAGGCACCGGCGGCATGCAGTTTGATGATTAACGGAAAATCAGTCATGTAGTCGATCTGCGGTTTGAAGGTCGCGAGCGACCAGAAGTATGGAACCGCCGTGTCCAGATACCACTGGGATCCCCAGCGCATGAAAGTTGAAATGTAGACGCCGGTCAGCGTCTGGGCCGCCAGCAGATAGAGCAGTACCCAGTCGGAAATGAAGGTCACGCGTTTCAACAGCGGCGTGTTTGCGCGGCGCAGTATCAGCGCCAGGCAGCCGAAAACGGCGAAGAGACCAAGCGCCAGTCCGATGCTTTCGAAAACCACCAGATGGAGCTGACTTCCGAGCAGCGCTTTCACCGGACCTGGGGCGACAATACCTATGAAGTGAGCCGCCAGCACCGGAATAATGCCGTAATGCCACGGATTGATCGCCCAAAAGTGGGTTTTATGCTCCAGGAACTGCGTGGAGTAGGCCGACCAGGTCAGGCGGTCACTTAAATAACGGTACGGTGTTACGAAGATAATCAACGCCAGGGCGGTATAGGGGAGTACGATAAAAATAAGGTTGTTCAGCATGATGGCACCTCCTTACAATCTTCTGCGCAGAGCAGTCGGGCAGCTTCGATCAACGGTTTCCAGAGGGAATTCTGATGGGAGTCAAAGGCGGTATTCAGCCGTTCTATCCCCGGCAGAACGCATTCAGCAATGAACGGTCGCCGTGCCCTGACCGCATCCATATCAGATTCCTGACGCGCCATATAGCCCAGGAAACCGAGTACCACGGAAAGGTGATCGGGGAGTTCGACACCGGAAGGTTTGTATCCGCAACGCTCGAACTCCTGTTTCAGCATGATCATGTACCCCCCCTTCTTCTGGTTGTCGCCAAAGAGATGGTGTCCCAGATAGGGGGCGGTAGCCGGATTGAAGTCGAAGGTGGCGACGTACTCCTCCTGGAGAGCGGCAAGCGGTGAATCCGCCGCAAACTCGGCAAAAGGTGAGAGGGTCCGATGATTCAGCCCCTGCTTTTTCATAAAGGCGGTGACTAATTCGCAGTCGGTCAGCAACCGCGTTTTTTCCGCCGGATAGTCGATTATCCGGGCAAGGGCATCGTAGCTGTCGGCTATGCTCATTTCGCCCCCCTGGTCTTCTTCAGAATGCCGAAACCGCTGGCACCCTTGCGCTGATAAGAGTCCTGCTCTTCCCACTGCTGGGTCGGGATGATGTTCCTCTCGCGGTATGGGGCGATGGTGAAGAGGCGATAGAGCCGCTCGGCTCCCGCTTCGTCAAGCCCGGCGTTTTTCAGGATCGATTCTTCAATAGGCTGGTCAAGGTTGCCGGCACGTTTAAAGAGCCGCAGGGCGATCTGTTTTCGCAATATTTCGGCAATGACCTCCTGGTTGCCACCGGAGAGAAGGCTTGCCAGGAAGCTGATCGGTGCGCGCATCTTTTCCAGAAGCGGGAACGTGCCATGGTCGGCCAGTTCGTGGAGATCTCCGCCGCTGGAAATTACCGGCGAGAGCGAAGGAATATAGTAGGCCATCGGCATGGTCCGGAATTCCGGATGCAGCGGCAGCGCTACCGCGAACTCCTTAACCAGCGCATAGACCGGCGATTTTTCGGCCGCCTCCAGCCATTGATCGGAGACGCCGTTCTTGCGGGCGGCTTCCCGTACCTTTGGATCATGCGGATCCATGATCACGTCGCGGTGAGCCGCTACCAGTTGATCGTCAGGCTTGAACAGCGATTCTTCCACCCGATCGGCATCGTAAAGCAGCACGCCGACGTGGCGAATCCTGCCGACGCAGCTGTGGGCGCAGGCGTTGCACTGGCCGGTCTCGGTGCGGGGGAAGCAGAAGATGCACTTTTCCGCCTTGCCGCTCTGCCAGTTGAAATAGACCTTTTTGTACGGGCAGGCGCTGGTGCAGAAACGCCACCCCTTACAGACCTCCTGATCCACCAGCACCACGCCGTCTTCGCCCCGTTTGTAGATTGCCCGCGACGGGCAGGAGGCAACACAAGCCGGGTTCAGGCAGTGATTGCAGATGCGGGGAAGATAGTGCATGAACATGCGCCCGTAATCCTCGACCAGACTGCTGTCTTCCAGGTTGACGTCATTGACGGCGTAAATCTGCGAACCGGAGAGATCATCGTCCCAGTTGGGGCCACCCTCAATTTTTTCTATAGGCTCACCGGAAACCATGGAGAATGCCTCGGCAACCGGCTGATAGCTGCCGGGAGGGGCTTTGTACAGGTTGCTGTAGTCGAAGTCGAACGGCTCGTAATAATCATCGAGCTTCGGCATGTTGGGCTGAAAGAACATGTTGAGGAGCGTCGGTCCCTTGCCGAGGGCCCGCAGCCTCAGTTTGCCGTTTT
Source organism: uncultured Geobacteraceae bacterium (assembly GCA_903925005.1). Taxonomy (GTDB): domain Bacteria; phylum Desulfobacterota; class Desulfuromonadia; order Geobacterales; family Pseudopelobacteraceae; genus JACRCG01. The sequence continues at coordinate 361 of CAIYDX010000244.1, read as the reverse complement.
CGCGGCGCCAGCCACCTTTGAACTTCTCCTGGTTTTCCCACCTTTTGGGATAGCCGACGCCAGGTTTGGTCTCGACATTGTTCCACCACATGTATTCGGCGCCCTTGCGGTCGGTCCAGATGTTCTTGCAGGAGATGGAGCAGGTGTGGCACCCGATACATTTGTCCAGGTTGAAAACCATTACTATTTGGGCTCGTACGTCCATTTTTTGCGGCTCCTTCGTCGCCGAGATAAGTTGATAATCAAATTCCTTGGAACTCCGTGCAGTGTCCCCCCGGCGAAGTCGGGGGGAAGGCTCGCGGAGCGCGACAGGGGGGTCCTCCCCCTGCCAACAACCCCCCTGCTTCACTTGCGTTCAGCT
>CAIYDX010000243.1 GCA_903925005.1 uncultured Geobacteraceae bacterium | reverse complement strand
TTCTCCTTGTTGTGAAATTGATTGGTCAATCATTTTGTTGTATTCGTGGTAACACGGTCCTCCACCCAGGTCGCACTTAGGGCAAACTGCAGCCACCTCCCTTGGGAAGTCCTTATGTTCTTTGCCGTCAAGCAGACTTCCAGCCTTTTCCTTGCCTACCTTGCGCATAAGCTGGTCACCTTTACGGAAATGTCCGTCGTTCTCGCCAAACGGTTTGACGATGACGACCTTGCCGCGTCGCATATCTCCGCCGAGATCCCCACCAGGGACGACGTTTGTTGGGATCCATTCGCCCCATTGTTTAAAGAAGAAGTGGATGTGACGAGCCTTGCACTGGTCGCGAATACTTCGTGCCCATTCAGGATGCATCGGTCGGGCGTTCGCACCGCTCTCGCCACCAACGATCACCCAGTCGATACCACCATATACGTGCGTGATGTAAGCCATTGTGTGCGTTTCGGCATTAGCATCAGGAAGGTGCGCTGTTAAATCAACGTGACCAAGCAAAGGTTCCATACTCAGGAACCTCTTGGACGCATGAATCTTGATGAGTTTTGGGATATCCCGATCGGCTTCTTCCTGATTAACAATGGATGCGCCTATCCACACATTCGGGTAGCCATTACCCCAATCGTCAGGAAGCATTCTTTTGGCGTTACCAATCCGTTTAGTGAGTATTTGCCAGTCCAAGTGCGGCGTTGCGCGTATTAACGCCCACAGACGCTCGCGCTGCCCTTCTGGAGCCTCGTTATCGAACACGTCGGCAAGTGAGCTGCAGAACACGCGCTGGCGGTGTCCGTTCTGGGAGATGAACTGCTCATGGTTCTTTTCCCATTTGAGAGGCTCGTTCCAGTAGCTATCAGAGCGAACAAGGCGCGGTGCGCCGGCTCCCCAGTGCTGCCCAGCATGAAATCTTTGGTTTCGCACCTCGGCATAACAAAAATCGCATCCTGGACTTCCCGTTTTTGTGCAGCCTTCCCATGAGTTGTGCGTGGAATCAGTCCAGGAGATATTGGTCTTTTCCATTATTCAGCCTTGTCTTTCTTGTATAAAGTTTTCCGGTACCAGAATGTAATAAGAGCCAACATGCTCCATGCTGACCAGAAGTTATCCGGTATATGAGTGAATACACTTGCAAGCAAGTCGATCGGGATCGAGAGAATCATGAAACCACAGGCAAATGTTGTGCTTCCGATGGAGAATATGGAAAGAGTGAACAGCAATTCAATCAATATAGAGAGGATTACGGTTGAATCTATTACTGGTTCTTGCGATAACCAGCGATAAAATCCTGCTGCAAGATACAGGAGCATAAGCAACGCTACGCCGGGCCAGGCTTTCGGCAACCCTCGGCTATCGTGGTTGAATCCAATCATCAACAGCATGTGATGTAGTAATGCTTTAATCACTATTTGCTACCTCAATGAGTATGTGACCATGGCAAGGCAATGGTGCGCAGAAGCACACCAGATTTTTCCCTTTGAGATGAATCTTTGCCTGGGCAACGATCTCTGGGTGCTGCTTCAGATATTCCCTATACATGGCTATAACCTGCTCACGGCTATTTACCTTGCTCATTGGGTAAGGATTACCCCAGATGGTTGGTCTACCGATG
>CAIYDX010000242.1 GCA_903925005.1 uncultured Geobacteraceae bacterium | reverse complement strand
ATTTTCTCCAATCAAATCTTCAGGCTTTTTGTAGTCCTTCATCAAAATGTCGAGCAGTTGTTCGGTCGTAGCCATAATCGGTCCCTCCTTGGGTTGGTTTATACCGATTTTCGCCACTTACACAATTAAATATACACGCCCATAAAATCAACATTATCGGTACGCCAAGAGTTTGGCAGTGTCACAGTAAAGGTTTCTCTGATTTTACCTTCCAAAGGGAGCGAAAACATTAAACTCTGTCGATGCATGATACTACGAGCAGTTTTTATGAAGCTGCCCAACAGATCGCAACCGACAGACCAGTCGCTTTTTTGGCCCATTTCAAAAACAAGGCGCCCAACCGAGCATCCAGCATCAAACGACGAAGAAGAGTTGGCGACAATCAATGATTCCCAGAAGAACGACGATAAGACCGAATCCGACTGAGCCATTATATCCGAATAGTGGCACCATAGATAACGATTGACCATATCGGCCTCTTCATACCTCATTCCACGGGCTTCACTGTTAGCAAGCAGAAAAGCTATACCGTCCTTTATAGGAAAAACTCTTTTACATTTAGAGCAAAGAAGCTCTCCGGACACTATATCGTCATCGCGGTTGCGGTCAATTTTCTGCACCTTAATGTTGAGCGGATACTCCTTGGGGAGACAGGCAGGGCAGATAAGGTGCTGCAATAAAAAGTATTTCATCACATTTTCCGCCTTACCTGTTAGCGTTCATGTTTAGATTAAGGGTATAGCTCCAGCGCCTTCTTCACTATCACCTTCATATCGGAAAGATTTGACCGCCGATTCCAAACATCCCAATACTACCGCGTTTTATCCTTCCGCCCTCATCAATGAGAGCCCACCGCTATTTACAGTTCACTCCGAGTTTATACATTGCCCCATTAGGTAACTTAATTGTCCTGGTAAATTTTTCATCGGTTCTAATTACTTTATTTTTTTTGTCCGATTCATCATCGGAAAACGTAATTATCAACCCGTATTTATCCTCAAATTCATTCATTATTTCTTCTCTGGTTGCGACTTCCATATTCCCAGCCTCAAAAATTGCCTTTCGCAACAAAACTTCATCTTGTAGGTAATCCATAACCTTCTGCAACTCTTTTGGCTTATCTATCAGGAGTCGTAACATCAGCATGGCGACTTCCGCTTCTGTTGACATGGTATTTATCCTCCCGACTCATTCTACCACAAATATATATTACAAAATGCATATTATTGTAAGTACGGTCGGATCGAAAAGTAGGCACCATTTCATGTTTAGGCATCTTGTTATTAATTTTACAGGTGATATGATTGGTTTATAAATATGATAGGTTCAATTATTTATTTCCTTCATTGACAAAATGCTGTTTTTTTAAGATTCGTGACCTGTGGTAAGTTAGACAATTTGTGAGTCAGTCCGTGAACGGTAAATAATTTTGTGGACGTCACCATGCCAATTAGCCACTGATCTCATGTGGTATTGCTGACATTTTGGTGTTTTTAATGAGCGTCTCAATGAGTTTGACGTTTTAAAATGACGGAGAATTATATGGCTGAGAAATTTGCTTATATGTGCGTAGTGTGCGGAACTACTCTCGGGGGGCCATTAGGCTGGCTGTTTCACTTATTCGGAATCAAGCGGTGTTCACGTAACCCCAATGTTTGTACTCGTTGCGATGCGCACTTGCAAGATGGGCGAATAATAGAATTAAGCGTTCTGTTTGCAGACCTGACGGGTTTTACGGAAATGACCAATCCTCTCGGACCGGATCGCACGTATAAAGTACTGGACTCCTATTTCAAAATGGCAAATGAAATCCTTGTTAGAAACGAAGCGTTCATTGATAAATATATTGGGGACGCTGTTATGGCATTTTTCAACGCGCCAATACAAAATTCCGATCATGCTCGAAAAGCTGCATCTGCAGCTATAGGAATTCAAAATGGGCTAAAGACTTTGTCACAGGACTTAAACCTCGACTTGCGCGCACGTGTCGGAGTTGCCAGTGGCTATGCTCGCGTAGGGATGATCGGCTCCACAGATCGCAAAGACTATACTGCCATTGGCGATGCAGTAAATCTGGCGGCGCGGTTGGAAACTTTTGCCAACCCTGGAGAAATAATGATAGACGAACATGCATTTGCCAAGCTATCTATGGATTATCCTGAACTTCAATCTGAAACGTTGAGTGTGCGCGGCTTCGTCGAACCCATTCAAGCATACAGAATTGGAAAGACCGGCCAAACCGTTAATATCCTCCCCCCGCAAGTTGACTCGTTCACGCAGAGACGCAATGTAAGTCTGGGTACAGCCCTGTTTGCCATATTTGGCGCGCCGTGCGCTGCTATTACCATACTCAGTCCGCTGGCAGTGATTCTTGGAACAGGCTCCTTGATTAGCTCGATTGCCCCGACCCTGGTGTTTCTGGATTCGGCGCCGATTCGAATCCCCCTGCAACTGTTTGCAGTGATAGGTGCATCAATTAATCTGTACGTTATTTGGTATGGAAACACCCGCCGTGAGAAATCTGGCGGCGGCGAATTAACTCTTCTTGAAAAACGTAAGGTGACTGCAATCAGGTGGTTTTCAATAATTGCTTTGCTGGCGGTCGCCTTTGAGACTTACGCTCATATTTATATCGAGGGGAACGCTTTTTTTTGAATAAAGTATCCTGTAGTAACAGACTGGGCGGCCATGACTCGGATATTGGAACGCCAGATTCAACCCGGATTAGTTTTTTTAAGTGCAGGCTAATTAGCAGCAATTCAATCATCTTTTTGTACTGTTGGATATTCCCTTCGGCTTAAACACAAAGCCGTTTTCAAAAATGGCTCGGTTCGGAGGTGTGGGGAATTTATCGCTGGCCAGATCGATTGCCCTCCTGACAGCCAGTTCAAATGTTGCATCACCACTGCTGCGCTCGATCTTTGTTCGTAATAATCTGCCATCCGCCGCAATTGCCAGCCGAACTGCCACTTCCGGCTTTTTAGAAGTATAGCTGCTCGTAACTTTTAATGCATCTTCAAGCCGCGATTTTATATAATCTGCATAGCGACTGCCGGCCTCGGTATCGCTAATGGCAGGAAGGCCGGTTCTCGTGTTGCTGCTCGTATTCTTTTTACTACTCAGCCTTTTCATTTCTTCTTCGTACTGCTGTGCCTCTGCTTTTCGCTCCAGCTTTGCCATACGCTCAGCAAATTCCGATTCGGTTTCAGTCGGCTCCGGAGAAGCTTTCCGCTGGGTTGCATGCATTACAGCTTTAGGTGCGCTATTTGAACGAATGGGTGCCGTCATCGGTTGAGTTGTCGCGGGAGATGCCTTTTGTACAGGTTCACTCTGTTTCTGAGCGGATCTCTCAGAATGGGGATCTACCGTCGGCAGAGTAACCACATCCACATAATACGTTTCTTGAATCTTCATATGTGATGGCGATAGTTGGTTCCACCATGCCAGTAGCATAAAAACCGCCAGGTGAACGCCTGCCGAAACTATGAAACAGACGTTTACGCCTGAATCAACTTTTGAGGTGCGAGAAACCATTATTTTGCTGCCGGTTCCGTTACCATGCCAAGGCGCTCGATACCGGCACCCTTAATGTCAGCCATAGTTTTTACAACCTCACCATACGGCACCCCGGCATCGGCCTTTAAAAGCACCTCCTTTTTAGCGCGGGGGGCAAACATGGTTGAAAGCCGTTTGCGCAGCTCTCCCGGCAGTATTTGCTCTTTATCGATAAAAACCTTACCACTTTTGTCGACAGAGACAACTACCGATTCTTCGGTCGGAGTCATGGCCTTGGTATCGGCCTTTGGAAGGTTGACCTGCACACCCTGTTGCATCATCGGTGCGGTCACCATGAATATAACCAGCAACACCAGCATGACATCCACCAGCGGCGTGACGTTTATCTCGGCCATGACGGCGCGATTACTGTTTTGTCCACCCATGGCCATAATCTACTTACCTGCAATATTGCGCTGTACGATATTGAGAAATTCCGAGGAAAAGCTATCCATCTCATTTATCAAAACTCGTATTTTGTGCTGAAAGTGATTGTAAGCCATGACAGCTGGGATGGCTGCTACCAGGCCAATAGCGGTGGCAATCAGCGCTTCGGCGATACCCGGTGCAACAACGGCCAGTGAGGCGGAGCCGGTCTTGCCGATCCCCTCAAACGCGGTCATGATGCCCCAAACGGTACCGAATAAACCTATGAAGGGGGAAGTGGAACCGGTAGTGGCGAGGAACGTCAAATATTTTTCGAGTCTGGTAATCTCAGTATTTGTTGCTCGTCTCAAAGCACGCGATACGTTCTCCACTCCTCCCAGATCAGTGCTGAGAGCAGTTCCGGTATTAATACCATCATTCTCGACGACTTTCTTCAGCTCGCTGACCCCCTCTTTAAATAAAACAGACAGAGGAGAGTTAGCAAAACGGTCAACCTGAGCAGCGATTACGTCAAAACGTTTTGACTTCCAGAAAAAGTCCATAAAACGTTCCGATTCGCTCTTTGCGCGCTGCACCTGGAAAAACTTGAACAGAATTATGGTCCAGGAGATAACCGAAAAGGAAAGCAGCAGTAACAGGACGAGCTTAACAATTATTCCGGCGCCGAGAATTATGGCCACGGACATACCTCCAGAGGGTTAATTTTGATGAAGTTCGAGTAAATATGCGAACCTACATTGTCCTTAAAAGTTATACGTAGCGCGTAGAAAGGAACAAAGTAAGTGTGAAGAATTTACTTTGAATCAGGCAACGTAAAGGTAATTTCAATCCGCTTGTTTGATTCCCTGTCCTTTGAAGAGAAAAGCGATGAAGTCGCAGTATCTCCAGTTGCCGGAATACTGTCGGCTCTTAACCCCAGCTTGAGTACAAGATAGTTACGGACCATGCCGGCCATCGTATCTGCAGCATCTTTTCCTTCAAGACGAGATGGTTTGCCAAACCCGAATGCCTTCAATGAAATCCTGCAATCAGGGTACTTGGATATGAGCGACAGCAACTCTTTCAAATTCTTATCAGCGTCGCGAGAAATCTGATGTTCACGTGAGGTTGTCTTAATTACCTCGGCTCTTGGGAGCACAAGAGTGACGGAGTGGTTGGATATATCGGTAATAGCGCCAAGCTTGCTCAATTCAGTTCTGAAGGAAACGCCTCTATTCACCATGCTTAACTGTTTTTCGGATTGAATTCCTTCATCTTTTTTCTGGCGCAGGGAGACCTGCTCTTTTTCCAGTGCGACAACTCTCTCGTTCAGCGTTTTTGTTTGCAATTCGAGAATTGTTTTTTCGGAATTCATTGCTGCTATCTGCCCTTCAGCGGAAGCTTTTTCCATTTTAAGGGTTTCCACTTTCCCCGTTAGGCCGGCAATTTCTGCTTTCGCGTCACTCAGCTGTTTCAGAAGATCGGCTTTGTCCTGCCGAAGTTTATCAGCTGCAATTTTGTCGCTCTTGTATAGTTCTACCTGTGCCTTCAAAGTAGCAATATCCTGAGCAGCAGCATCATATTTACCCGCAACGTTTTTCAGTTTGGCAACCTCTTTAGATTGATCCTCAAAAACCTTGGTTTTGGCCTTTGCATCAATAATTTCTTTATCCAGAAGTTTGCGCTCTGCCTCCTGCGCGAGCTTTTCGAGCTTTGAAAGACCGATACTGGCTGAAATTTCGGACATTTCGGCAAGATTGCGGACCTGTGGCTCGGCGGCATCACTAATACCACCCAGCAGTAACCAGCTTATGTTCTCTTTATACAATGTTTCCGCACGTTTTAAATACGCTTTGGCTGTCGATATTTCATCAATTACCAGCTTGTTCGCAGCTCCCTTCTGTTCAAGTTTGGTAACGGCAGTACGAGCATTTTCAAGGGCAATCAATGCTTTGGTTTTGTCTGCAGCATCTGAAAATGATGCAAAAAGGATTAAAGATACTGCTATGAGTGATATCCTTTTCATTTTAAAGCTCCTTTCCACGAAGGAATCCATCGATACGTATTTCAAGCGTCTTCAGTTCTGAACGCTTGGTGGCAGTCAGTTCGGAGGACTCTCGCTCTTCTGCGGTTACTGTTGCAAGTTGAAGAAGTAGTTCTGCAATATCCAACTCCTGATTGGCGACAACGTCATTGCCTGCTTCACCGTCAAGCTGCCCACGCACCAGACGCTCCTTTGATCTTTCAATAACGTCCTTGGCGTAGATGCCAGCTTTGGTTTTTTGTACAGCGGCAACATGTTGCGTAGTGATATTGAGCTTTTCCGCGATTGCCGCCGAAAGCTGTGCGGTAGAAGCTTGGCAAGCAAAAGCTAACAAGATAAAGACAATGAAATTTACGGTGCGCATATAGTTTTTCCTTTCTATTTTTTCTTTTGGTCGCCGTGGCCGTTATCGATCATTTTTACCGAACTTCTTTTTGGGTTGTCTGAATTGGTGTGACCAAGTTCTTCATTAATTATTTCGATCAACTCTTTTGAATCCTTTTTCTTGGGATCAAGCCTACTCGCTTCGGTTAACGCCTCACGCGCTTTATTTGTTTCAAAAATACTTAGATAGGCTCGGGCAAGCGCCTGGTAAGACTGGACGGTTGGTTTTATCTCTATCGATTTTAAGAACGCTTGAATGGCACCTCGGTAATCTTTGAGATGTTCTTTAACAATTCCCAACCGATAGAAATTTACACTATCTTTCGGGTAACGGATGATCTCTTCCGACAGGAAAACAATCACATCATTATACTTTTTCTGCTGACCCAAAATACCGATCAGACGCTTTCTCTCCTGCTCGTCATCTCTGTTAATGTTAAGAATCTTCCTGCACTCTATTTCGGCATTCACCAGATCTTTATGTTTAATATCATGCTTGATAAGCTCCCGACGCGCCTCCAGATTCTTTGGATCAAGCTTGACAGCCATCTCAAGAGATTGCTTCGCTTCGTCGTTGTTGCCCGATCTCTGATACACTTTTGCCAGTCTGAAATGTAAGACCGGATTATCAGGAGCTTTTTGAACAATTATCTTATATTCGGCTATAGCTTTCTGTAACTCGCCTTTGAGAGCATAAATCTCGGCAAGCCTGCGATGGGCATCGCCATTATTTGTATCCAACAAAGTGCTTCGCTCATATTCGCTTACTGCCCTGCCTATATCGCCTTTTCTTTCCAGAATAACCCCGATGCTGTAGTGAACATCCGCATCATCAGGTGAAATAAACAGTGATTTTTGGTAGCTTCCGAGAGCTTCGTCATCGTTTCCTACGGCAAGATAAGCATCGCCCAACTTCTGAAAAATTTGCGGATTTGCTTTCTTTTCGGCGGCAATCTTATAATTTCTAATAGCCGCCGGAAAATCGCGGTGAACAAAATGGACATCGCCTTGCTGAACCAGTGTGTCATATTCGCTTGGCACGACAACTCCGGCCAGCTTTAACTCAGTATTGGCAGCTTCAGCTTCTCCAAATGCATTCAACGCATCGGCCAAATCGCGATGAAGAGGTTTGTCATCAGGTTTAAGCGCGATAGCAGTTTTCAACAACTTGATTCCTTCCACAAGGCGTTGCTGGTGAATAACTGTTCTGGCCAACTCCGCTTTCAGTTTCCAGTCATCGGGAGATAAAAGAATGGCATTAAGATAAAGACTTTCGGCTTCTTTCCAGTTTTTCATCCCGGCGGACGCTTGAGCCATTCCAGCGAGAAAGTCGGCATCATACGGCCTGCCATTGGCATGCGATTTTTCATAATGATACAGTGCAAGCGGATATGCCTGCGTTTCAAGGAGGAGTTGCGCAAGTGCCAGATGATAAAGCGGATTCTTACCCCCCTCCTCAAGGGCTTTGGTCAAAGAAACCATGGCGGCAGGTTTATTGTTCTGCTTCAGCTGAAGGAGTCCCATGCGGCCATGGGCATAGGAAAAATGGTCGTCAATCTTTATGACGCTTTTGTACTGTAGCATTGCCTGATCTACTTGATTGCCAAGTTCACTTTTCAATCCCTCGATATATTTTTGCGCGGCGCCACCTGGACAAAGCTTGTTTACGCTCCGCTCCAGATCGTTCGGCACAACATCAGGATTTTTAAGCTGCTGGCCAAAAACCAGCTCTTTTGCTTCCCAGCAGCTTTCCTCCTTGCTCTTTCCCCAGGTAAAACCGCTGCAAAACAGCGCCAAAATCAGTATGGTCGTAAACAAAGTTTTCATTTTATATCCAATTCCGAGTCCTTATTGCGTTTACGTTTTCTTTCGCCGAGTTTTCTGTATCGATTCTGCAAGAACAGCAGGAGTGATTTTTCACGGGGAACTACGGTCGCATAATCTATGTCGCCAAGCTGGCTTCCGGTCGGTGCGGACAACGATGCGCTTTTTTGAATTCCCAACAATTGACTTGGATAGACGCTGTTGTATCCGACGATCAGAAAGCTGGCCATGCATGCTACGGCAGCGTATGGACCCAATGAAGAGCCGAATAACTCCATAGCCATTATCGATGCGGAAATGGGAGTGTTTGCAGCGGCAGCCAGCATCGCAACCATACCGACTGCTGAGAACAACGCCATATTATGCGGTTGGAACAACGTGGCAAACAGGTTTCCGGCCGCAGTCCCGATGAAAAACACCGGAGTAAGTACGCCGCCGCTGCCACCGCAGCCAAGAGTTATCGATGTTGCAAGACTCTTCCAGAAGAAAGCTCCAGCCGACAGAGATTCTCCCCGCAGCCCCGCCTCAATGGAGTCAAGTCCCAACCCCAGATAGTCCTTCGAGACAAACATGCCGATAAACACAAGATAGACACCGCCGGTAAACGCTTTATCGACCCAGCACCATGTAAAACGATCCATTAATTTCTGCACGATATGCAGCAACTTGACAAAGTTAAGAGCAATTACTCCGCACCAGATTCCGAGCAAAAGCATCTCGAAAAACAGGACACCATTAATTTGAGAGATGTTTATCTGCGGGTAGTGTGGATAGGTAACGCCTAACATCGTGGCAACATGATAGCCAACAATGCCGGCGACAAAGGAAGGAAACAGCACCTCATACATCATCTGCCCGAGAACCAGTACTTCAAGACCAAAAAGCGCACCAGCAATCGGGGTTCCGAATACGGTTGAGAAACCGGCGCTGATGCCGCAGATAACCAACTTGCGCCTGTCGACGTCTGGCAACCGCAACAAACCACCACAAACTGAAGCAAGCCCTGCACCGATCTGTGCGCAGGGCCCTTCCTTGCCAGCAGAGCCGCCACTTGCCAAAGTGACTATAGTTGCCATCAACTTGACCGGAACCACCTTGAACTGGATTCTCCCCATCCTCTGGTGGACCGCCTCAATGACTTTTTCGGTCCCGTGTCCGGCGGCATCCGGCGCGAGGTAACGAACCAAGGCACTGCTGACCAGCATAGCCGCGGGCAGGAATATCTGGTAAGGAAGGTGCTCACCGGAAAACGCCCTGCCCGCGGACAACAGTTTCAGAAATAGTGCGGTACCACAACCCGATAGGATACCAACGACCGAGGCATATACAGACCACTTGATGATGCTGGCAAATATTGTAAGTTGTTCAGATAAGTGTGGTTTCATCGTGAATCAGCAATTATTTTTGGAGTACGAATTCATCTCTCCTGTTTTTTGACCACGCTGCTTCATCATTCCCCTGGACCGCAGGCTTTTCTTTGCCGTAGCTGATAGTGGCCAAACGATCCTGCTGCACTCCAAGGGTCGCCAGGTATTTTGCTGCTGCTTTTGCCCGCCGCTCGCCAAGCGCAAGGTTGTATTCGGCTGAACCTCGTTCATCGCAATTTCCTTCAATCCTGACTTTTGCATCCTTTTGTTCTTTCATCAGGATTTCCGCATCACGAGTCAACGCATCTCTTGCGGAGGCGCTCAAATCCGAGCTATCAAAATTGAAGTAAACTTTTTCAAATGCTGTCTGGCTTATGGAACTCTTGGCGGCATGTTTTGCGGCGGCCATACCCATTGCGTCACTTGGCGCTGTAGATCCGGCTTTTTTAGAATCTGAATTTTTTAGATCTGACTGCGGTTTAGTCGCCGTCGGTGCTGCAGGTGCTTTTGCGGTTGCATCGTTATTGATGGGCTCGTCCTTTTTTACAACATCCTTGCTCGCACACCCCCCGGCAGCTACCATCATGCCAAGGCACCCCACTACTACAACAACCTTTTGATACGCTTTCATAACAAACCCCTTTCAAATGTATATTGACACAAGATGTTACTGCATGTAATAATTTATAACACAAACCATTTACATGTCAAATTAAAAAAGGATGCCATGTCATCATCTGTTGTAGATGAAAAATATGGCGCTCTAATCAGGAGCTTGGGCGTGAAACTGAGAGAAGAGTTGATTGACGAAATATTTGACTGTCTTTACGGCTTGTCGAACGTAGCCGATGAACAGTCACAGACAATTGAAAAACTGACCGGATTGAGCAAGAATCAGGCTCTTGCCATCAAGGCGGTATCGCGGTCGCCGTCTGTCCGCGTTTCCGAACTGGCGAGAAGCATGCATCTCAATCCAGCTACCATGGTACGGATACTTGACCGTTTGGAAGAGCAGGGTCTAATTATGAGAACAAGGTCGCTTGAAGATCGCCGAGTGGTAGAAATAGCTCTAACAGATAGGGCCAAGGAGGTTGAACAGAATTTACTCGAAATTACCCATGATCGAATCGTAGATCGTCTGGAATCAACCGATGATCGCGATCTTGTGAACATGCTGGTTGCGTTGCACAGACTTTCTTCACTGCTTGACCACCCAGCTTCCGGCTTCTGATAATGAAGCTAATTGAAAGGAGAATTAAAATTATGCGAATTATGCCAAGTGGATTCATGAAAATATGTCAGAAATTTATGATGTTAACGGTTATTTCTTTTATTGGTCTGCTGTCCCTGAACGGCTGCGCTCGCTATGCTCACAATGTAAGCGCGCTTTATGAGCCGTCTGCAGGCATTTATGGCGGAACCGGAGAGGTTTATGTCATCATCCCCGAAAGTCAGCAGACACAATCTTCCGATGTCAAATGGGGAATTGGCAAAATCACAGATGGCGACAATATGAAGATCGATGATGTGGTCAGCCCTCGCTCTCCGGCAGAAATCATCCAGGCGGCATTGGTCCTTGAGTTAAAAAAAGGAGGATATACAGTTACACCCACAACGAAGCATCATGACGGCGAACAACAGGTAATCGACATCACAAAGGCGGAAATCAAGCTGGAGCAAGTTTCAGCTCTTGCGGATCTCAAGGCCACATGCCGTGTGTTGGTGGGAATGGATGTTTTTAAGAATGGGAAAATGGTTAAGCGGCTTCAGTACGAATCGGAATCATCAAAGACTGATGTCAAGGATCGAGACTTTCTCGCAAAAAGCGTACTTGAAGAAGCCCTTCAGTCGATCATGTTGAAAGCAACACCGGATCTGCACGGTTTGTTCAAAAAATAGCGGTTGATCCCAAACGATTATTTTGCATCAATCAGCGCAGTGACCTCAGTCGGAAGCCATGTTTCAACGTAACGGTCATCTTCATGGATCCTGTTCACGTACCGCTTTACATCGCCGGTTGCCGTACCCGACTGAGCGTTTCTGGGTTTAACTCGAGGCAGGAGCCGTATGCAGTAATTCTGCACGTACGGATCTTGCTGGGGCTGCTGTGCAACTGGCATTCCTACCGTGACTACACCCTATGTGTAGACAGTGCAAATGTATTCACAGATTTTCCTCCTCCTCGTTTATAATCTTCTGAACAAGCAATTACTCCAGAAATGATTCGTAGTTACGTCCAAACGTCGGATTCGGGACTGGCAATGTTTTCTGATGCCCATCGAATGAGGCCCTGAGTTCACTCTTGATCTCTTCTGCCCGTATTATTCTTGCCTCGGTTTCCGTCAGCTTCATAATAACCTCCTGTGAAGTGGCCGTCTGTCAAGTAGATAATGAGGACACACCTGTAGTTTTGATTTGCCCATTATGGACAAAATGGTTCGTTAGTGGATGAGACAGATCTATTTAAACGCTAAGCGGCTTGCTTGGCTACATTAATTTCTTCTTCGAAGGACCCTTTATCGTTGTTTAAGCATTTAGGGCATTCAAGTGAGTTAGGATTTGCGCCAGGCGTAACTGGGGTGAAGTCTTTAGCCAGGCCCTCGTAGAAACAGATTTCGCATTCATACATACCATTCGGCTTTATGGCGACCCCCTTTTGCGAATTTGTAGTTGAACACTGTTTACCGTTGGCGTGATTCTTTTGATGATCTTTGTCGTGACTCATTTGTTTGCTCTCCCTTGACCAATAAAGTAACTTCTATACTGAAGTTGATGCAGCAACTTACGCGCCAAAATTTGTCTTTTGCAATGGTGAGTGTAATAGCCCGAATGAACGAGTGTATTTTGAACTGCGAGGCGAAGTAGAAGGGATTTCTGCCGGTACAATCCGTTATTATTAACATATCTGCCATATATGACAGACGTAGCTATAACCGCATTTGCGACCCATGACCTCGACGAGGAATACGCGATGGTGGGAGGCAGTGACCTTCAGCCGGTCAATCGCTGCCAGGGAAACGTTCAGGGCCGTATCCCCTGAAATTCAGCTCGTAGCGTTGCCTTTGCCCCCATTGTAATCGGCCACAGCCGTGCCCCACCCCAGAAGGACCTTGTTGCAATCGGTGCGGTCCAGGATTACCTCGATAAAGGTCAGTCCTTTGAAAGCCCGGGACTTTTTCAAAGCCGCTACCAATCCCTTTTCAGTGCGCACTACGCGACTCAAGATGGAGGATTGACCCTTCAGGCTTTCCACCATGGCGGCATAGTTCCAGTTCTGCAGGGTGTTGTAGGGACCATCGTGGATCATCACCTCAATGGTATAGGCGCCGTTGTTCATGAGAAAGATGACTCCCGAACAGTTGTAACGAAGGATCGTGGACACCTCCTGGGCTGTCATCTGGAAGGAACCGTCTCCGATGAGCCCGATGACGCGCCGTTGGGGGTTGGCGGCGGCCAGCCCCAGAAAAGCTCCTACTGACCAGCCGATGGAGCCGTATTGCATCTGGATTTCGAATTTGCAACCATCCGGCAGATGAAGATCCATGCCATTGAACCAGGAGTCCCCGGTTTCGGCTACGATAGTTGTTGCGCCATCCAGGCTTTCATTGATGTGATGGAACAGGCGCCGGGTGGAGAGGGAAAGATCTTTGGTCGTCACGGAGGGTGCAACGTGGGCCGCCTCTTTGATGCGCAGATAGGCGTCCAGTGAGGTGGAGTTGGCGTTAAGCTGCGTCGCGAGACCTGCCAGGAATTCGGAAAGCACGATGCCGTGATAGGCCTGCCCTTCCACGAGAATGCGTTCGGGTGAGGCTTCCACCAGCCTGGCAGGTTGAATTAGGGCCGAAAAACCGACGGTCGTGTAGTCGCTGAAAATCGGTCCGGCGAAAAGGTAGGCGTCGCTGGACTCTACCACTTCGCGGCACCCCGGCGAACTGGCGCTGCCCCAGTAGATCCCCATGAACTGTGGGTTGGTTTCAGGGAAGAAACTTTTGGCGTTGGGCATACAGGCCACTCCATAGGCGCATGCCGCTGCCAGGGTTTCAAAGGCCTCTCTGGCATCTCCCGTACGCAGCCGACCACCCGCCACCAGTACAGGCTGCCGTGCGCCATTCAAAAAGGCCGTGACGTGTTCAAGGGCCTTTTTCAATGAGTTTGGATCGCTTTTTAGAGTGGCCGTCAAGGAAAGGGGATTGGGCCGGGAGATCAGGGCGCCCGCCAGATTGCAGGCGATTTCGATGTATACCGGTTTTCGGGCGGAGAGGGCGATGCGGATGGCCTCGTCGATACGAAATGCCGCGGTGGAAACCTCGCGGATCACGACCGCGTGGGCCGTGATCTCCTTATAAATTGCCAACACAAACTTGTCCGCATCCTCGGGCAGGGCCAGTGTGTGATGGAGTACCCGGTTTTCCACGAGGGATCTGACATTAGGCCCCCCGGAAACAACGATGACCGGCAGATCTTCCGCAAAAGCTCCCGCAACGGCATTTACCGCACTCAAGCCTCCAACCCCGAAGGTGAGCACCAGGGCCGCCACCCCCTTTTCCCGGCAATAACCATCCGCTGCGTATCCGGCATTCAGCTCGTTGCAGCAGTTGATCATCTTCAACCGGGGATTTTTCAGCAATTCATCCAGAAGAGACAGGTTAAAATCGCCCGGAATGGCGAAGTAGTCCCGGATCCCGATCTCTTCCAGGCGCTGGGCCAAATAGCCGCCAACGGTCACCTGATTCATTTGCCCATTCATCGGCATTTCGTACCTTCCTCTTCCATTTACTACAACTGTTTTTCCATCTCCTGCACCCGCAGGGTGATCTTCAAAATCGAATCGGGATTGAGGGAGATGGAGTCGATCCCTTCCTTGACAAGAAAAGCCGCAAACTCGGGATAGTCGCTCGGCGCTTGGCCGCATATGCCGCTGTGGCGGCTGTTTCTCCGTGCCCCTGCGATCACATTGGAGATCAGCCACTTTACGCCCGGATCACGCTCGTCAAAGATGTGGGCCACCAATGCCGAATCCCGGTCCACCCCGAGGGTGAGTTGCGTCAGATCGTTGGAACCGATAGAAAAGCCATCGAAAAGTTTACTGAACTCGTCGATTTGGATGACGTTGTTGGGTATCTCGCACATGACGTAGATCTGCAGGCCGTTCTCGCCGCGTTTCAGTCCGTTTTGCGCCATCTCCGCAAGGACCCGCTCCCCTTCTCCCACAGTCCGGCAGAACGGCACCATCGGAATGACGTTGTCCAACCCCATCTCCTCCCTGACCCGCTTCATGGCCCGGCACTCAAGGGCGAACCCCTCCCGATAACGGTCATCGTAGTAGCGCGACGCCCCCCGAAATCCGATCATCGGGTTATCTTCCTGCGGCTCGAATGCTTTACCGCCGATCAGTTTTATGTATTCGTTACTCTTGAAATCGCTGAGACGCACCACCACAGGTTTGGGATAGAAAGCTGCGGCAATGGTGGCAATCCCCCCGGCGAGCTGCTCAACGAAATAGCTCTCCTTGTCTTTGTAGCCGATAGTCAGGCGCTCGATCTCTTTCCGATCTGCCTCATCCGCCACCTTCTCGGGATGGACCAGTGCCATGGGGTGGACTTTGATGTAGTTGTTGATAATGAACTCCATCCTGGCAAGCCCAACCCCGTCGTTGGGTATCTTGCGCAGGCTGAACGCCTGCTCCGGGTTGCCAAGGTTCATCATGATCTTGGTCCGTGGCCGTTGCGTATCCGTCAAGGTCACCTTTTCCACGTTGAACGAGAGGCTACCGGCATAGACCCGGCCCGTCTCGCCTTCCGCGCAACAGACGGTGATTTCCTCCCCGGTAGTAATCCGTTCCGTTGCGTTGCCGGTTCCGACGATGGATGGAATCCCCAACTCCCTGCTGATAATGGCCGCATGACAGGTCCGACCGCCACGGTTGGTAACAATGGCCGAGGCTGTCTTCATCACCGGCTCCCAGTCTGGGGTTGTGCTGTCGGTAACCAGAACCTCACCCGACTTGAATTCGGCAATTCGGTGCACATCCTTGATGACGTGAGCCTTACCAGCCGCGATTTTTTCCCCGACACTGCTGCCTGAGGCCAAAACGTCCCCGGTCCCCTCCAGATGGTAGATTTCCAGGAAATCGATGGCCTTTTGCGATTGGACAGTTTCCGGCCTGGCCTGGACGATGAAAAGCTCGCCGGAGATGCCATCCTTGGCCCACTCCATATCCATCGGCTGATTTTTCCCCGCCCGCTGCGAGTAGTGATCCTCAATAGTCAGCGCATAACGGGCAAGTTCCAATATCTCGTCGTCGCTGAGACAGAAACGTTGCCGTTCACTCACGGACACATCTACATTGCGGGTCAGTACCTTGGAAGTGCCGCTACCGTAGATCATTTTGATGCTCTTATCGCCAAGTTTTTTACTGATGACAGGGCGGTGTCCAGTGCGCAGGGTCGGTTTGAAAACGTAGAACTCGTCAGTGTTTACTGCTCCCTGCACAACGTTTTCACCGAGCCCGTAAGCGCCACTGATGAGAACCACATCGCGGAAACCGGTCTCCGTGTCGAGGCTAAACATGACACCGCTCGCCGCCTGGTCCGAGCGGATCATTTTCATCACCCCGATGGAGAGGGCGACCTTGAAGTGGTCGAACCCCTGGTCGATCCGGTAGGAGATGGCCCGGTCGGTGAAAAGGGAGGCGAAGCAGCGGCGGCAGGCGTCCAGGAGCTGTGCTGAACCCATGATGTTAAGGTAGGTTTCCTGTTGACCGGCGAACGAGGCGGTCGGAAGGTCTTCGGCAGTGGCACTGCTTCGTACCGCTACGTCGGCGTTCTCTCCATACTGCTTGCATATGCCGCTATAGGCGGCGTTGATCTCGTCTGTAAGATCAGACGGTAAAGTGACTTGATAGATGAGTTCGCGCAACCGGTGGCCTCGACGGGCGAAATCCTCCAGATTATTTTTGTCAATACCATCAAGGTTTTTTTTCATCTCCGGCATGATTCCGCCGGCTTCCACCAGGTAGCGGTAGGCATCGGCCGTAATGGCAAATCCGTTAGGGATTCGTACCCCTTTGGAGCTAAGTTCGCGGTACATTTCGCCGAGCGAGGCGTTCTTTCCGCCCACTATGGGGACGTCATTGATGGTGATCTCATCGAACCAGCGGATGTAACGGGATTGTTCTTTCATGATGTCTTCTCCTTGGCTGAATTCTTGATTATCACCTTTAACGCATGTTCTCTCGCGGCATTCGCAAAGGTATCATATGCCTTGATTATTTCCGTCAGTTCGAATCGGTGGCTGACAAGTTTTTTTGCATCAATTCGACCGGACTGAACCATTCCGAGCAGCATTGATGTGGTGCCGGCACTTACAAGGTTTGTGGTGATTGTGATATTGGAGCCCCAAAGTTTTTCAAGATGGAGCTCGACTGACTTAGCGTGAACACCCAGGTTGGCGATATGTCCACCGGGAGCAATGATTGCCTGACAAATATCAAATGTCGCAGCTAAACCAACAGCCTCTATAGCCACATTTACTCCGGCGTTATCAGTCATAGCCATGACCTGTTCTGCCGCTTTACCGTCCAAGCTGTTTATTACTTTTGTCGCTCCGAAAGAGCGGGCAACTTCCAGGCGGTTGTCATCGATGTCGATAATTATAATCTCTGCGGGTGAGTACAATTTTGAGGTTAATAATGTGACAAGTCCAACCGGACCGGCTCCGACAATCGCTACAATATCTCCGGGCGATACATGCCCACTTATCGTACCGCATTCCAGAGCAGTGGGGAGAATACAACTTAGCATGACTGCTGCCTCCTCATCAGCCTCGTCAGGCAGAAGGTACAAGCCGCTATCTGCAAATGGAATTCTGACGTATTCCGCCTGAGTGCCATCTATACTGTTGCCGAGAAGCCAACCACCATCTCTGCAATGGGAAAACATCTGTTCCCTACAGAAACTGCACCTGCCACAGGAGGTGATGAGGGAAATAAGTACTTTATCTCCCTTGTTAAAAGTTACTACGTTTTTGCCAACTTCCTCAATTATCCCCACGCCTTCATGACCGAGTATACGCCCGTCAGCAATTGTCGGTTTGTCACCTTTAAGAATGTGCAGGTCGGTTCCGCAGATAGTTGTCGTTGTGACCCGTACAATTGCGTCTGTCGCTTTTATTAACTTCGGCTTTGGCCTGTCTTCAAATGACAGGTTATTAGGGCCGTGAAAAACGAGGGCTTTCATGCTGGTAGTCTTGCTACCGTTGTCAGCAGATTTTGTCATATTATCCCCCATATTTTTTGTTTTATTGAGAGGGAATGCCATTATTTGATGATGATGTTGTTAATAACCTGGCTTGCTCCACCTTTGAAGGCATTTTCGGTCGCCTTGTTAAACCTGAACCAACTGCTGCACGTACCGGTGAGAATCGCTACCCCGTTCGTCACTTTTACAGAAATATCATCTAAATCAACCCACGGACTCCAGAACATTTCATTCCTTATGTCCGCCTCAATTTCTGCATCGTAGGTGTAAGACCGCCATGTTGAATAATTAGGTGATGGATTGAAATTATTAGGATAGTTCCAATAGGGATCGTAACCGCTGTAGTAATCAGCAACCGACGGATAACTCACATTTAGATTGTTCCTTACATCGATGACGCCTTTAGCGAGGGATGCGATATCTTCAGCTTGAGCCTTTTCAAAAAATGAATCTACAGTGCCGGAAAGAGTCACTACACCATGTTTGGTTTTTGCGGTGATTTCATAACCATCCACGACAGGATTTCTTAAAAGTGCTGACGTAACGTTCTGCGATATTGTTTCATCCTCTAAAGGTTTTGACGGTCTTACCCGTAGTTGGTTCTTGACATGTAAGACACCAACCGTATTCTTCGCATCTTGTTCAGCGGAGCGCTTTGCTTTAAGATTATTAACAACGCCGGTAAGCGTAACAGTGCCATTTTTAACTGTAATAATCGGATTAAACGATAATACTCGCGGGTCAAACACAAACGCATCATGTAGCGCCTGTTTGATTTCTTGGTCACTTTTGATCGTATTAATCTCTTTGCGCTGGTCTTTTACTTTGGCCCATGGTTCGATCAGCAGTCCATCAGAATTCACAGTTTTAACTCCGGCAGTCATCGCCAACATCTTGGCCCGTTCAAACTGTGCTGAACTGCCAACTTCGCCAATTAATGTTACAACTCCATCCTTTACGTTAACCTTGATGAGGTATGGAGTAAGCCATACATCAATAGCGAATACATTACTTACTTCGGCAGCAATCTCCACATCCGGGCGTTTGCGGTTGGTTATAACGGTTATGCCGTCTTTAACTTCCTTCACGCCTTTCACTCCTTTAACAACGTAAACTGCAAGCTGCCTTTCGCGGTGTGACTGCACAGTTCCACTAAGCGTCACGACACCATCCTTGACCACCGTCTTGATATCGTAGGAATCAGTTGCTGCATCATAAAATAATGCCGATTCAACGTTCCTGCGAACTTCATTGTCAGCCAAAAGCGGAATCCTCATGGTGATAGTATTTACTACTCCACGAACGCCTCGAATGGTTTGTGCAAGCATTGTAGCGCGCTCTTTGGCAATGAGGTGATTTGCTGTTCCGGAAAGAGTGACGATTCCGTCATCTGTTTTGGCATCAATCTGATTGTTTTTCAGCGCTGAGTCTGAGAGAAGTCTCTGGTCTACAGCGTTTGTAATCAGCTGGTCGGTTATTATCTGTTGCTCTTTGGTGGCTGCCCAGCAGGCACCTGATGCAAGTCCGAGACACATTACCACGATAAGTGTTACCGTTACTGCCAATTTCCAATCCACACGGTGACAATGTGTTGTGCAACTATTTGGCGTATTAGGCATGTTTAGCTCCTCAATGTTAGTATTATCCGTGAAGTATCTTGTCGTGAATTCCCTGATGGATGTCAGATTGAACTGCGCCTGACGTTACGAGAATGCTTTTGGCCTGAGCCGCTTGTTCCTCAGTGCCGTGAGCAATGACGAGGAATTTGTCGGATTTGAGTGCAGACTCATACTGCATGATACTGTCCTGTGGTATACCTATACTGAACAATGCAGCTCCCAATACGCTCAAACTACCGACCACTACTGCACCCTGCAGAGCTCCGATAATCCAACCCACCAGTGGACCGAACACAACCAGAGGACCTACTCCTGGAATGACAAACAGAGCAGACCCAAACAATAGCCCCCAGAATCCACCCCAAAAGGCCCCACGTTTGCCCCATAATGCCATACGGTCACCGGCATTATAGTAACCGACGACGTGTTCCTCCGTATGATAGTCTTTACCCACAATGGACAGTTTCTTCATGTCAAATCCTGCCTGCTGAAGTTCTTTAATGCTCGTTTCTGCCTCGATATGGGTGTTAAAAATTCCTACTACTGTTTAGTGGACCCTTTGGTCAAGACAATAATGCTTTTAGTTTAAGATGGTAGTTTCTGCTTTTGATTTTGGTTCTACCCCTAAAAAAGCTTTTCGTTCTTTGAATTTGTCTACGATTCTTGCTCCGCCGCCGCTGGCCGT
>CAIYDX010000241.1 GCA_903925005.1 uncultured Geobacteraceae bacterium | reverse complement strand
CGGCCAGCGGCGGCGGAGCAAGAATCGTAGACAAATTCAAAGAACGAAAAGCTTTTTTAGGGGTAGAACCAAAATCAAAAGCAGAAACTACCATCTTAAACTAAAAGCATTATTGTCTTGACCAAAGGGTCCACTAAAAGGCCAGAGTCTGGCAAATACAAATACAGGAGAATAAAGCAAATGGTTAGAGGAAAAGTAAAGTGGTTTAATGACAGTAAGGGTTTTGGTTTTCTTGAGCAGGAAGGCGGGGAGGATGTTTTCTGTCATTTTTCCGCGATCAGCGGAGAAGGGTTCAAATCTCTGCAAGAAGGGGACGCTGTCGAGTTTGAGGTAGCAAAGGGTCCAAAAGGGTTACAGGCAGCAGACGTCCGCAAAATATGACCATAAAAAGGGCCTCTGATCTTGTGATCGGAGGCTCTTGTTTTCATGTATCTTACTTTTCGGAAAACCAAAATATTGAAAATTCTGCAGTCTATATTCGGCAAAGCCCCTTCTGCTGAAAAATATCCAGAATCTCTGGTAAATGCAGCAATTGAATGTCAATCGGCTTTGAAAATTGACCCACCATCGGCGTCCAAAATTGACCCACCCCAGGTAGTAGTTTTCACTTATTGATTCTCGTTTTTATTCTCCAACTGTCATTTCCGGTTTCGATTATTTCGCAGTGATGCGTTACCCTATCCAACAGCGCCGTAGTCATCTTACTATCACCAAACACCTGTGGCCATTCACCGAAGGTCAGGTTAGTGGTTATAATCAGTGATGTCCGTTCGTAAAGCTTTGAAATCAGGTGAAACAAGAGCTGACCGCCGTTCTTGGAGAACGGCAGGTATCCCAGTTCGTCAAGTACAACAAGGTCGTGCCTGATCATTTGTTCTGCCAGTTTACCGCCTCTGTTGCCCAGTTTTTCCTGCTCCAGTTGGTTCACAATATCCAGAACGTTAAAGAATCTGGCCTTTTTGCCGTTTCTGATGCTCTGCATGGCAATTGCTGTTGCTAAGTGTGACTTACCAGATCCTGTGCCGCCAACCATGATGACGTTGGTTTGATCATAAATAAACCTGCCATCGTAAAGATTTTTGACCTGCATCTCATTGACTGGTGATTCGCTAAAGTTAAATCCGTCAAGATCCTTTTCTACTGGAAATTTTGCCAAGCCCATGCGGTAGCGGATACTTCTGACTTTGCGTTCCGCCATTTCCGCTTCCAATAGATCGCAAATGATCTTCTCCGGGGTAGCCCTGCTTTTAATGCCTGCAGCCAGAATTTCGTCGTAGGTAACTTTTATGCCGTACAAGCCGAGGGCTTCAATTGCCGCCATTAGGCGATCACGCAGTACCATATGCACCTCCCAAGAGAAGGCGATCATAACGGTAACAATCTACCACCGGAATCAGCTTGAGTAGTGGCAGTTGTTCTGACAGTTTAACTGGTTCCGGCAGCGGCTCATCGTGTGTCCGAGACAAAATATTCAGGATAACATCGCTACTAACCGTTTTGTCCAAGAGAGCCTGTGTGCAGGCGATAGCCACAGGATCCAGGCCGTAGCGTTTGACGACTGAGAGGATGCTGACAAATTGGCGATCACCACCGGAGCGACCCTCCAATATGGTTCTGACTTCGCTCATCGACTCCGGCAAATCCCATCTCTTGAAGGGAGCGCCGTTTCGTAATGCTCCCGGTTTCCGTTCCAGAACAGCCAGATAGTGCCAAGGATCGTAGATGACTTTGTCACGACCAAGATGGCGCTGGTGAATACCTACAACCGTGCCATTTTGAACCATGACGACACGGTTGGCGTATGCCCTCACTGAAACAGAATTGCCAACAGCCATAGCATCCACGCTGTAGCGGTTACGGTCAAAGCTGATTAGCAACTGCAATGATACACGGGCATTTCCTTCATGGTAGCCGTCGAACGGTGATACCGGAAGCGCCAGGAGCTTGCTTCTCTCTTCGGCAAAAACCTGGTCAATGGTCCTCTCTTTGAACTCAGGATGTTTTGCTGAAGCAGCGTAATTGCGGCATTCACCTTCCAGCCATTCGTTCAGTTCCTCAATACTGGCAAAGCGTCGGCGTAATACAAAGAAACGGCTCCGGACTAAATCTACCTGGTTCTCAACCTGCCCCTTCTCCCAACCGGCGGCTGGTGAGCAGGCAACTGCTTCGAACAGGTAATGAGAAGCAAGGTTCTGAAACCGACGGTTCCAGACACGGTCTTTACCCATCATTATCTTGGTAACTACCGCTTTCAGGTTGTCATATATGCCACGCTTACAAACTCCGCCAAAAAATTCAAACGCTCGGAGATGAGCGTCAAAAACCATCTCCAACTTCTCACGGGTATAAGCTACGCAGAACAGTTTACGGCTATGACATAGACGGAAATGGGCTATCTTTACCTCGACTGTTTGCCCATCCAACTCAACTTTCTCGTAGCTCCAATCAAACTGAAAGGCCTCACCAGGGTCAAACTCAAGAGGTACAAAGGCTTTTACTAAAGCCGAACCATCTTCTTCCCTCCATGTCCCTACATAACGCCGGAGGGTATCGTAGCCGCCTTCATACCCTGCACGCTGCAACTGTTCGAAAAGAATCTGAGAACTCCTGCGCTGGCGCACCGGCTTGTTACGGTCTTCCTCCAACCACTCCGTCAACTGCTCAATAAAATCACCAAGCTTGGGACGGGGCTGTTCGCTTCGTTCGTACTTCTGGTCGGTAATGCCACTACGGATAATGTTTCTGACAGTGTTACGGGAAAGGTTGAATTTACTGGCTGTCTCACGAATTGATTTGCCGTCTCTTAAACAAGCAAGGCGGACTTTGATAATGGTTTCCACGTTCAGCATCTCCTTGGGATACTCCTCTCTCTGATAGAATCCAGAGAGTATGGAGGAGGTACTGAGGTGGGTCAATTTTGGACGCCGATTTAGGCTAAAGGTGGGTCATTATTGCACGCCGGTTAACAATGTTAATGCTTTTTACCCACTTGAGTGTTCGATTGAGAGGATGTGTGAATCAATGACGACGCGAAGAAGCTATCCAAGAGTCAATGGTGATTCCATGGAGTGTATATTGATGCAATCCGATGGTAAATCATATCCAGCGCAAATAGAAAATATTTCTTTTGGTGGTGTATTGATTAGAATTGGTAGTGATCTTCAAGTAGGGCTAAAAGCAGGCAATAAGTGCGTCTTGAAGTTGTTTAAGGATGAGTCCGGTGATTACGAATCAACCCATTTATGTGAAGTGGTATGGGTCACACTTACCAAGATAGGTATTCGGTTTATAAAACTATGCTTGTAGTTCATGTCTATAATCTGCGAAACGTTGTAATATGGATACCTCATATTATTAATGCGACTCATTGTATTCGAAGTAAGCTGTAAAAAGTTGGGTCTCTTGTTCCGGCTCGCCTGGGTTGAGTAGGTGAGAAAAGTCGACATCAATTGCAAAGTTTATGAAGTTCCATTGGCGTCCAATAAGGTATAGAAATCCCTGTCACTAACGAGAATGTGATCAATCAGTAAATCGTCTAGGAATTTGGCCATCTCGGCAGCCATTAGACACTTACCTTCAAAATATTCTTGCTGAAATCTGACTACTTGATTGATGTATTCATCATGAGCCTTTACATGGTCATGCAGCACAGAATAGTCATATTTCTTCATCAGTCAAAAGTTGAATTTGATTTGGAATTAGAACTTGGGCTACATATCCCTTATAAAACATGCTAATGACGCTCTTCTCTACGTTCTTCGCCTCTGTCTTCTTTTCGTTCTTCTTTCTTCTCTTGTCTTCTCACTTCTGGCTTATGAAATTCACCACGGTAATCTTTTTCATGCTGGTGTTTGATTAATTCAGATTCCCTATGTTTGCGATACTCAACATAGCTGTGTCTAGTCATGATAGGCGGAAGTCTGTTGACTGGAGCATATACCCATGGTGCGCCGTAGTAGTCAGCCTGATACCAATAACCGTTATTGAAATAAAAGTACTTGCGACCAACATATAATAGGTCGTATGGCAAACCTGCCGCAACATAATATCCAAGTTCTGGTACATATACAAACTGTGGCGGTTCTGGTGGAAGTTCAACCCGTACTGGAGGTGGTGGCGTCTGAACTTGTCCTACTGGAATGCCTATATCTACATTAACATTAAAACCACCTGCATTACAGAAAGTAACTG
>CAIYDX010000240.1 GCA_903925005.1 uncultured Geobacteraceae bacterium | reverse complement strand
TGCAACCCGATATTTAGTATTGGGTGGATGGGGGGCACTTGCATCGACAAACTGTTCTTTTTTTGGATGGAAAGTTTTTGCCATATGGAACCTCTGCTAGTTTAATTCTATAGCATGCTATAGGTAATTATAGACTACCATAAGAGACTATAAGCACACAAGCGTAAATTTTCGGTTCATATTCCCCGAAGCTTCTACGAGGTAGTTCCCCCCCCTCCCAGTTTCCAGTTGGCGTACGAAACTTTCACTATTTATACAGGAGGCAGTATTATGATGCAGCTTTCCTTGCCAACAGTGACAACCCCTGCCCTTGTGGTTTTTGCGCATGTACAGGGGCAGATTCCATCTGCCGCCCCTCTCGCCCAACCGCTGATTCTATTTTTACCATATCGGCAGTAAGTTTTGAAAACGCTGCTGGCGTTATCGTAAGAGTATGCCCTGCTCCAGTCGCCGCCACAGATGCAATAATATTACGCAGATCCGCCAGAAATACTCTGAGTTGATCCGCAAAATATGCAACTTCTCGCTGTTCCTCCAAAAGTTTGTCACACTCTCCGGCAATTTCCAAAGCGGTATATTGATAATTGGTGAACGCCTTGAATACCGGATCGTTGATACGGCTCATTACACTGCTCATAGAACTTTCCCTCTCAATTCAGTTTTTATCGTCGCCGTTTTCGTTGCCTGTGTGCTGGTTGATGGTGCATTATCAGGCGAATAAAACTGTTTCAAAAGGCTGTATCGACCGGCATTTTGTAGAACCTGCATCGAGTCAAGTGGCACTAGGTCAGCGACCTCCCAGATGCTCATACTGTTGATTATCGCAAACGACTGCTCTTTGTTTTCTTCGAAATACTTTTTCCGTTCTTCCGCAGATGGAGTGTAATGCGGATCTTTCAACCGTTTGAGTACAAGTGAAGAATTGTGCGCGCATACCCGCTGAGGAAAAATTGAGCGATAGTCCATTTGATGCAACTCCATGGACACCACAAAAATCTTTTTCGTAAGAACGTAATACAAGTCGCTTGCAGTCATTAGCATGATCTGAATCGGAGCCTGACGGCTTATCGATATTTTTTCACGGATTCGTGGGAGCATATCGTGTTCACTGCCCAGCCCGTTGGTTATGAACTCAGCAGCGGTTTCTGGCGAAAAGTCCTCATCATAGATCAGCGCCCTCACGATCACCTCAAAACAAGACCGCCATATAGCAATCGGTTTTTCATCGATCGGCAATGAATCATAACCTGCTTGGAATTGATCAAATTCTGAGTCGTCCAGAAACGTCCTCATGTCACGTGGCCTGTACGGTTTTTCCGCATTAATCTTGTCGTTATAGTCAATTTGCTCCTCTACAGTTTTGGTTGAGGTGGGATCGAACAGAAACGGTGTCAACATGTGATATCTCCTAGATTCGCGGTGAATTGCTGTTACGCTCAACATAGGCGCATTGCTTCATAGCGGCGGCCAATTCGTTGGACGACGACGTTGCAGACGGCCCGCTTACGATCCCAGCCATTGCTGCGGCAATGTCGCTTGGAGATGACGTGATAGACGGTGCTAATGCGGCTTTACCTATTGTCCCTGCCTCCATCGTGGACGGCGCTTTACCCATTGTCCCGGACGGCACTTTGAACAGTGCCGAAATTTCCTCTGCGGTGGAAAGCGTTTGTTCAAATCGTGCCGCCTTTGCTTCGGCAACGAGTTTATTCTCATCATATTTCACCTGCTCAATCAACTGCCTGGTCGCTTCTCGGGCTTTCGTGTTCTGCTCCAGCCGGAGAAAATCACCTTTTATCAGGTCAGCATGTGTGTACTGCTGCATCCAATATGCTGTACGTGGATGAAACACCGTCCGTGTCGGTCGTAGCGGGTCTTCTGCCTTGTCGCGGTTGAACGATGCCCCGGTAGCGTCTTTGACTGCCTGAGCGACATCCGCCCACAACTTTTGCAGCCCAGCCGGAGTGTCGAGTAATTCAGTCGGCTTATCCCAACACCCTTTTTCTCTGTTCCATTCCTTTTCCGACACCCACCCCTGAACATGAGGGTTATTACCCTTTTTATCGAAATGCACTGTCAACACAAGCGGCAGATTCGCCGGAAAACAATCTCGTACTGCTAAGACTGCGGCCTTGATTTTCTCTGCACCGGCAGGATCATTGAGCAGCGACCGTGGTAATGGTTCGATAAATTCTGTGCCACTACTACCACCAGCTGTCTGGTGAAATTTTTGTGTCAGCGAAATACTATGCACCACCTCCTGAATACGTTCATGATCTGGAGTTCTGTGAATTTTCCTCGTTGGCCCTGTATCCTCAACCATTGACGCCCGTGCCAGAATCCTTGCCTTGTTTGCATAAACTTTTGCAGAATCTTTTTCAGTTAATTCACGATGCCGCCACCAATCCACTTTGCTGCCAAACTGAGAAATGAAATCGGCTTTCTGTTGCCGCTGCAACTCGGCAACCTCATGCCGAAATTGATCATTTTGCATGATCAATGAAGTACAGAGGAGTCCAGTCTCGCCCGTCCTCATCAGATATCCGATGAATGCTGATGCGTTGCCATGCTCGGTTTTGCAGCCTTGTAGCTTCATAGGTCGCCTGGGCGTTATTGAAGTCATTATGAATGATATATAGTTTAAGTTAATGAATTGTTGTAAATTCTGGCGCCATTACTTGTTATCCCTCTGGAAGTGATAACAATCGTAACCTCGAATGCTGAAGAGTCATTTTTGCGGCTGTAAATAGGATCGTTAAAAACTTCGTGAAGGACTGACGAAAAGGCTGGAACCGGCGCAAGCTGTGCCAGCATGCGCAGAGGCATGCGCACGGCGTAATCTACCTCAGGTTTGTCCTGGTTGGATGCCACCTGGAAAACGCTGTGGCAGATAACACCTGACGTGCGCCAGAGGCACGGAGTCATGGACGCAATAGCCCTTTTTGCCTCATAGCCTCACCGATATCCTCAGGGGTTTCATCCAAATAAACCAAAGTGGAGTTTAGCGACGCATGACCCAGCAGCTTCTTGACCCTTGATGCATCGATACCTTGATCGAGAAGCCATTTTGCGTAACTGTGACGCATAGTATGCGGTTTTGTCAGCTCCTTGCTATCAATCCCAGCTATGCTCGCGCAATGCTTGAATGAGAAATAGAATCCAAGATATGACGAGGTAAGCATGCCGCTTTGCGCCGCAAGCAGTCTGATAGTAAGGATTTCATCCATTGCAGTTTCATGAATAGGAATGATCTTGAAAAGGTCTTTACTGCTTTTACGAGATTTTTTCAATTTTAGCCGTTTCAATTTAATCTGGCAGTCCCGCTCTGAAAAGTCCGCCTCAGTGACAGATAGTGCCTCTCGGATTCTTGCCCCGGTGTGCAGTATGACAAGAAATACCCAATAGTATTTTGCCCGTCGGTTCCGGTCTGCTCTGTACCAGTTTTTCCATGCTTGTCGAAGTCGCTCGATTTCATCTGCCCGGAGATATTTCCGCTCGCTCATGATGGCCTCCCGCTGAATATTTCTTACGGAAGTGATATTTAGGCGACCGGAGAGAATAGAAGTGCTTCGAGGGCTGTTGTGGTGGCTGGCACGACTGTTACCGGTAAACAGAAAAGGCCACTCATGCACTTTGGCAGGATGACCTTAATATTTCGGTCAGAATGTTTAGGAATGACGTGAAGTACCTCTCTCTCGATATCGGAACGAAGCCAGCGGGGTAATTGCTGTCTTCTTGTCCGAAATGCGAGCCAAAGGCTGACCTGTCTCTCATTTCAAAATCTCGTGGTCATCTGGTAGAAGCAGAAATCTTCAAGGCAAACCATATCAAGAATGATGACGGACTTAATCGAGTTTGACTCGAACTTCTGGGGTCAAACGAGAGGCCATAGGAACAATATATCAATAGGAAACCATACATGCAGCATCTCATAGGTTCTGGGGCAAAAAGGGCTACATGGGAGAAAGTAGCGGTTAAAGACGGTCACGGCGGGCGATAGAGTGGAACATGGCACAAAAAGAGGGGAAAATAGGAAAGGGTCGCTCTTTTTTGTGAACGGTTTTGTGGATTTATGTTTAAGATTGTACGGAACTGATTTCCGGATATTTTAATCCTGCCCTTGTTACTCTCTTGGTACTTTTTTAGTACCTACCTTGTTACCGTATTATCTTCAATAGTTGCCTCATTACTCAATCCTAGACTATGCATTTATCTATTTTTCCTTTATTCATATAATAGTATTAAAAGTACCAAACTTTCTAGCGCATGATGAGTCTAAGTTTTTCACTCATTCATCATTTTAGACATCACCACTCAAAATATTTATTTTGTATGGGTTTGTGACATAAATCTTAGTACTCTTGGTACATTAAGCATTTGACTATACGGGGTTTGAGTCGGGGCGGTACTAATACAAGGTATCAAGAATTTGCTTTCTTGGTACCTTGTATAGTACCTTTTTTGTGCCTTTTCTAACTGGTCTGAATGGAATGTTCTTTTTGGTGGATGGTTCATATGGCCGGTGGTGGCATAGAATTTGAGTCTGCCCCCCTGACGCTGGCGGCCTCACAACAACAGAATTTTGCATTGGTTCTGTTTAACTACCTTGGCCGCTGCCTGAACCGTCCTGCTGACGTATGCTCTGGCGTAACAACCCTTGTCATCTAACAGCGTGGTACGCGCCACTGCAATTGCCGCTGCGGCAACATCGGCGCCAAGACCTTTTTCAAAGACATACACTGCCAACCCAAAATCTGCGGAGCTTTTGTCCCCCTTAGCGTTCCGTAGCTTTCGCTGCCACACTTCCTGATAAAGCACTTGTTCTGAATCTGTCAGCACGACTGCCTTCAGCATAATGCGTTCAGAAAATTCAGCATCTACGTCAGGAGTGGGAAACCATCTCACGGCGTCCTCAACATTGACCGCATCTTCGTGCCAATCAAACTCATATCGCAGGCCGGGAGTGATGAACCGGCGACCTTGCCGTACCTTTGCTGCCCCAGGGTCACCGCCGTGGCAATATCGCAACATTCTTATAACGGCAGATGCTTCTATCTCAGTACACGGACGCGATAATCGGAAATGCGCTTGGAAATTACCAGGTGAGGTCTCAATATTTATATGGCCTATCGACTCCCCAACATCATCCAGATAGACAGCTCGCAACTCAGAATCGGCAGGGCAGAACGATATGCGTAAATCTGACAATTGCAATGGCCTGCCTACCACACTCTCGAACTGTTGACCAAATCCAGCAAGAATTTCCGGGAACGCAAACCTGCGCTGCCTATCAAATTGTTCGCAGGCTTTCCGCATTTTCCAGACTAACGGTAAAGTAATGCCACGGTTGATGGCAGAACCTTCAACAGAGACGACCTTAAATCCGAGGAAAAAACGGATATTTCTGTACAGATGAACAAATTCTCTATTCGGCATTGACCTATCTCCCTTATTTTTGTTGCCGGATACTATTCGCCAAAAGCCTGTCTTCGGTTGCGCATCAGTTCTTCACGCTCCGAGCCGGAAATATTCACTACCGTTGTGGGCGGGGTTTGTGGAACGACCGGCAGTGGTTCAACCGGCGCAGGTACCTGTGCGGAACCTTTATGGACAATAACTTCGCGCAGATAATTCAACCCATCCCGGTCGAGCTGGTAGAAAACCGTTACAGAATCAGGAGACTCTTCTCCGGTTAACGCGCCAGCCAGTTTCTCCAAGAGGTGGTTGTACGATGGATCAACCCGGAAACCCTGGTGGTTTTCAAGCTCAACGTAAGTTGCGATCTCATCCTCTTTGGTACAGTCCTTTATCTCCTGAATTCGTAATATCCGCCCGGTTGCCGATGCCAACCCTTTGGGCGCAAATGTCACAACATTGGAAGCCACCACGATCTCTGCGGTGTCTTCTTTAACCTGTGGGAAAAGAGCATCCCATTTGAACTGGATCATTTGCTTATTCTGGCCCTGAACCTTGACCTGCTTCCAGTAGCTTGCCCCGGATGTTACCAAAGTCCCGTCCGCCTTCCACTCATTCAGCAACATCTTGGTGGACATGACGTTATGAGTAGCCAGGTAACGATCCAGTTCTGCTTTGTAAAATGCAACGTATTCCCCCTCTTTGATTTTTCCCAGGTTCTGCGCACCTACCGGGATCTTGCTTGCGCTGCTGGTTAAGAAGCAATTTCTCTTGGAGAAAACCCAGTCTGCAACCTTCTGCAACATGATTTTCGCTGTCGTTTCCTCGGCGATTTCTCTCTCGGCAATATCCCATGCAGTCAGTATTGACGTGACAGCTACGGCTTGGAACCAGTCCATGCCCTCGACTTGGCTCAGAACCCTTGCCGCTGTCAGGATGCCAGCGAAATAATCGCCGATTCGCCCCTGAATCTGGGTTTTTGCTCTCCCCGCGAAAAATGCTTTCTCGGTTTTGTAAATGCCCAGCAATTCACCTGCCAGCTCCTTGGCCTTCTGGATCAGAAGCGGAGCAACGACACCATAATTTTCCTGTATGACGTTGCCTATTACCGCCACGTCATCGCTGTCCAGACCGGTACAGCCTGCCTTGTCAATGCTTATAATCCTCGCCTTTGCCCCGTTTTGAGTCAGTCGCTCATAGATTGAGGATTCGCCGTCAGAGAGAATTACAGACTTCCATTCATTGCGTGCCCGGACGCCACCCTCTTTCGCCCCGCGCCCTTTACCTGCGCCGTTTGCGACCATATAGGCGATTCGCTCCAGGGGCTCATCTTTCAGGTCGTGTGAATCCATGCGGAACTGCGGGAGGTGCGACCCGAATCCGAGGACCTCCTCAAGAAAAGTCGGCGTCTCATTCCAGGGTACAACTAACCCCCTGTCGTTCTGTCCGCCAGGCCGCCCAAAAACACTTGCGACAAGCCTCAGTGTCGTAGTCTTCCCGGTGGAGGACTTGCCGCACTGATCGACAATAAAACCATTCGTCCGCAAAAGTTCCAGCAACGGTGCCGCCGCTGCTGCCGCAATAAAAAATGGCAGTAACTCTGCTTTCTGGATCAAAGGCTTTAACTGCATCCACCCAGCCAATGAGCCTTTCTTGGTCAAGTGTTCTTCAACGGATGCCATGCTCTGCGGTGCTTTGAACATGACTAAATCGGAGTAAACGCCGAATTCTAGACTACCGTCCGGCATCACCACCCACCCCGGACGCCTGGACAGTATTTTTTTAGTTGCTACTAAATGAGCTTCGTTCTCTTTGGCAAAATGGGCGATAAAGTCGGCCAGCTTGCCGCATTGCGTCGGCACGAGTGGCACACCCTGATTCGCTGTCAGTACCAGCTCTTGTGGCCGGTAGAGTGTGCTCTTCGGGAGAATCAGGGTGCGTACGCCCTGGCTGGATTTCCACGCCAGCTCTACCTCTTCAATGCCCTCGGTAAGGTTCTGCACGAAACAATTGACCCAGAACGGATGTGTGGTCAGTTGGACATCTGTTTTCTGCCCGTACAGCAGTATTCCATCAGCACTGAGGCCATACGCCGCCGGGATGGTAAAACCCAATTCTTCCCACCAGACATTGATTTCTTGATGCATCTTGGCTTTGTCTGACTCCCTGACGATTCTCGACAACTCGGCATTAAGATCGGGAACTTTAATGTTAGACACTTTTGAAAGGCTCTTGATAAGCGCCCCCCGGACAAGCCTCGGCACTGCGGAGATCTGCTTAAGTAGATTGCCAACTTCCTCAGGGGAAAAAGTTTTCTTGCTTTCCTCAGCAGCGGTTATCTCTGCCAAAATCATTGCCCCGACATCATCTGCTAACGGTAGCGGCAGCTCTGATGTCTGCTCCACGGTCGAGCCTTCCTTTATAACTGTAATATCTTCAGTAGGTTCCATGGTAGATGCTCCATGAGAGGTCGCGTGTGCCCGCGACCTCTCGCTTTTCGAGTGGTAAGAATAATTCCCTATTTGACCATTTTTTGCGCAATCGCGGAGTTTAGAATGTTCCGGCAGAATCGGATCTCTGTCAGGCACAGCCTTTTTGCTTCTGACTGCACCCAAGCAATCGCTTCTGCCCCATCAACCGAGGTAACGCATCGCCCAGTTTTTAGACCGGTTTTTTTGACTTCCAGTGTCAACGCTCCGTACAACTTCTTCATGTATTCCCCCTGGTGTTGTTTATTTGGGAACTAACAGCTGGTTTTGATATACATTGAAAAAGCTGAAAAAGAGTTGAATTGAGCTTCTTTTTCTCCAACCTCCCCGTGCTGATAAAAGCCGTTGATTTCTACTGGTGATATTTTTTCCTCTGCGGTGCCCGGTTCTGCGACATTTTCTGGAGAGATGCAGCCATTTCGCTTTTAACCTTCAGAAAGTTTTTTACGTCGCCTTCACACATGGAAATTATCGTTTCAGTCCCCGGCTTGCCAGACCTCTGACAATTCTGCATCGACAGCATCAATCCATGCACGATTTCGGGAGGCGGCTGATATATGAAACCAGTCGCAGTGCTAACAAGACGTGGTGAAGTACACGGTACCGACAACGCGGTAAAACGGCTTGCAGACTCCATCTTTAGCGCGGCGTATATACTCGTTATGTTTGCAACAGACAGGGTGATCGGAACCCGTACATAGCCAATATCGTACTGGAACATATCCAACAGTAGGTGCAGTATCCCCGGCAGATGACGCTCGGTGCATGGGAAGTTCCGGGAATTGAGACGATTGACCCAGTTATCTTCTAAATTGTCACAGTCTCCAGGGCACTGGTACAGTGTAAGGAAGCCTGCCCAAACACATGGTAATATTGTCATACGTGATTCTCCTTTGCCGTTGGAGTACCGAAGTTTCGGCACTCCAACGGCATGAGTATTCTGTAACTCACCTTAAGACCGCTACCAGATGTCGAGGGTTTTACCGCTGCGCGTCGGATCAAGGACTCCGATAAATGTCACCGTGCCGGCCTCTACATCCAACTTCAGGTCACGATCATCAAACCGTAGTTTCAATGTCTGAAAAACTGCTTCACGCACTGTGTTAGGTGTAAACAGCGGCATACGAATCGACAGCGGAATTGTCTGCGTAGTTATGACCCGAGCTACCAGATCAGCGATTGTCATAATCACGCCAGCCTGCATAGACCGGCTTGACCGTAGATAGCGCTCAATAATATACAAAACAACCGGCTTTGCTGGTTTGCCATCACCCACAACAGGCAAAGCCGCCCCGGTATCAGTAAGGTCGAAAACCTCCGTCACCGTACCGTTTTCAAAGTAACTGCTGCCCTCAATAAATCCAAGTTGCTCCATGTTGCGTACGAGCCCGGCAATATCGGCTACAACTTTGTGCTTAGGTCCAGATGCAGCTTCCAACAGTTGCCCGATTTCTGTAAACAGTTCCTCAGCAGGAGCACTCCCCGCAAACATGCTTGTCATTTTTCACGATCATTCACCCACCTGGTTTTCAAACCCATTCACCCAGGCACGGCGTGCTGAATTGGTTCGCTAACGTATCATAGTTTATTCCCGATGGCCCCCTTCTTTTTGCGGTAACTTTCCCCCTCGATTA
>CAIYDX010000239.1 GCA_903925005.1 uncultured Geobacteraceae bacterium | reverse complement strand
GTTCTCAATGAAAGGAGATTCAATGCGAAAACTGTTGTCAAAAAAACCCTGAATTGGACACTTGGAACCAAGGCTCACGGCAGAAAGAATTGGGAAAAAATACTGTCCAGTAATTTCCGGATTCACTGTCCAGTCAAAACCGGATTCACTGTCCAGAAAAACCGGATTGCGCAATCCGTCATTCCAGCGGTAACCACGCTGTTTCAGTATATCTTTTTTGTCAAACGGTGCGCCAACGGCAATGATCTTTGAGGTTACTTCCTCATAGGTGTTCAGCAAGGTGATGAAGACCGAGGTTTTACTTACCGGCAGTTTTTCAAGAAGGATTCCCAACACCCCTTCAGCATCATCCAGAGCCCGGTGTGCATTTATGAACAAACCAAACTTGAAGAGCAGATATTCCAGAACGCGAGTGGAAATCCTCTCTGCCTGCCAGTCAATTTGATTAACAGAACAAGCCCACGGCAGCGTTGCAAAGACTGGAAAGCGAGCCTCCCCAAATTTACGGTCAAAACCGGCGTTGTGGGCAATCACAACTGTTGCCTGATATGCAAGCCTGTTTACCTGATCGTCATCCAAGTGTTGTCCGCAAACCATATCATCGGTTATTCCGGTAATCTCGATGATCTCTTTCGGGAGTAGACGCCCCGGATCTTCAAAGCCATTGTACCGGTCAGTAATTCGTATGATCTCAGCAGTAATCGGATCATATTCAAATGCGACAATTCCCAACTCAATGATCTTGTCTTCAGCATGGTTGAGGCCCGTTGTCTCGGTATCAAGACAAATCCCGATTTTTGATCCCACAACCGATCTCAGTGTAAAGTTGGATTCCCGTTCAAGGTTCAGTTTGCGGAGTACAGAGAACTCACCAGTAGCATGAAGTGCGGTTACGGCAATCTCTGCTTCCAGTAAGTTCATTGGCACTTTTTGGAAATCTCTTGCTTTGGATGTTTTTATGTGTTTTGAAGAGGCCATGGTTATACCGTCCTCTTGCCAGACGGCATTTGTGTAACCATCCAGATTTTCAAGGTGAAACCTGTTTGTTAATCTCATCTTTCAAAACACCACTCGGTTTGAACGTCAATATCCGCCTGGCTTCAATGGTGATTGACTCACCCGTCTGCGGATTACGTCCACGGCGATCCTTCTTCTGCTTAACTATAAAACTGCCGAAACCGGAGATTTTCAGATTTTCGCCAGATTCAAGCGTACTTTTCATGATAGCAAAGATGGCTTCCACCATCTCAGCGGATTCTTTTTTTGATAGACCGATACCTTCCTGAACTTTTTCAAAAATGTCTGCTTTGGTCATTGCACATTCCTTTTTATGACAATACATGTTCCGTTAACAGTAATATTGAATTCTCCGAGTTGTCCCTCGCTAAACAAAGCTGTTGCTGCAGCCTTGATTCTCGCTGGAAAACGAGTGATGTCATTGTAACTGGTATGAGTCCATGCTACAAACTTTTGTTCTTTATGAATTTCCAGATCCATACTACCAGCGTAGCCTTTCGAACCAAAATCGAACTCCCAGCTATTTGAGCCTGGTTCGTCAGCAATAACCTTACGAATAGCTTCAGAGTAACCGCTGTCAGGCCGTGTAGCGTAAGGAATTTCTGCTGCAAAGCCCTTCAAATTCCTGGCCATAAAAGATGCATTGTCTTTTCGGTGAAAGTATCTTGCCAAACCAAAGTCAACACGGTCTGCCACCAGTTGCTGAAATTCAGGATTCATCCAGTAAGAATGAAAGCCGTTTCTGACTCTGAAAATCTTTTGCTGTTTATCCAGCTCAAAAAAATCACCGCCGGTATTTGTCATTTTATCGAGCGGCATGCGCATAAGATGCGCTACTGCGCTTGCAAGTGGAAACTTTGCAGGATCTTCCGTCTTAGCCAATTCATCCCAATCGGCAAGACGGTCTCTGTTTTCCAGATAATAGTTCAGGAAAGGACGAGCTATTTCTTCCACTGACCATTCAGTGCCACCCAAAGCCAGGAGCGACTTCAGTACAACCATTTTGTATGATTTTACCGGGCTGAGTTCTTTTTCAATGTGCTGTAAGAGCTTTTCAGCGGGTGTCCCTATAAGTGTCGCTTCAAACTGAGTCAGATCATCCATGAATGATTTGACTCGCAGCCAGTTACCACATAGCTTTTCTTCTTTGAGGAATACATATGGATCATGAACAGCAGGATTTGCAAAGAAATCCATTATTGAAGGCGATGTACCGAGACTTGAACGTAATTCAAGGTAGAGCTCCCTCAACGCCTCTATCCTGTTGGCAGGCGTCAATACGCGTTTAATCTCCGTATCCCATATACGCAGGACTTCCGTATCCACGCTCACATAGCAGGCTGCTGGTAATTGTTTTTCCGGTTCCTTATTTCGTCTCGCCTTCTTGCATTCCTCGGCACTGGTATAACCCCGTAATGCAAGTGGTGCCACATATGACTGACGGAAATTTCCAACAAAATCCAGAGCAACAAGGTAGTCTTTCTCCGGCAACTGACGTAGTCCCCTGCCAAGCTGCTGAATGAATACTGTGAACGACTGAGTTGGTCGTAGAAACAGAATGTGGGAGACTGCCGGGATATCGACTCCTTCGCCAAAAATGTCAACGGAGCAGATGATCTGCAAATTACATTTTTCATCCTGCAATTGCTGCATGGCGCGTTCCCGGTCTTCGATACTATCCTGGCCAAGCAGACAGATCGATCGAATCCCAGCAGATGTACCGAGTTCGTTGAATTTTCGGTTCATGTATTCGGCGTGGTTTTTCGACGAACAGAATGCCAGGGCTTTGATCTTGCCGGTTGAGGGGAGGAATTTTAGCAAATTATTGTATACAAGCTCCGCACGGGTGTCGTGCATCAGTACATCATCCAGTTCACTGTCCACATATCCTCGGCTTGTCCAGCGTAATGAGGAATAATCCGTCGGATCAAGAATGGCAAAATACTGGAATGGCACGAGCCACCGATTTTCTATCGCATCAAAGAGACGGGTTTCAAAGGCTACATCATAATCGCAGATTTTTAGAACGTCTCGACCATCCATTCGTTCCGGTGTGGCAGTAAGACCCAGTAGAAATTTTGGTTTGAATTTTTCAAGAACGCGCCGGTAAGAAACCGCCTCCGCATGGTGGAATTCATCTATAACGATATAATCAAAAGCATCGGAGTCATATGCATCAATTGCAGCAGATTGCGAAAGAGTCTGAACCATAGCGAACAGGCTGCCACTGTGTCGTGTAGGTTTAGCCGAACCGGACAGAACCTCACCGAAAGAACAATCCTCCATTACCCCGCGAAACGTCTCCATAGCTTTGACAAGTATGTTCTCCCTGTGGGCTATGAAAAGAACATTGCTCATGCCGCTCTGTTTGAAGTCAAAAGCTGCAAGGTATGTTTTGCCAAGGCCGGTGGCGGCAATCACAGTTGTCTTCGTAACTCCCTGGTTGCGGCGCTCTGCAAGGGACTGCAATGCTGTTATCTGTGACGGTCTCGGTTCTAATGCAGTCTCGAATGCCTTTTCCATCTCTTGTGCAACACCAGTCCGCAGCTCATGAGCTTTTTCCCAGCGCGGCAGATATGCGTTCATGAACCGATCATCAACCGGCACAGAAGATTCATTCCAGTATGTATCATATTCTTTCAGAGCATACTGAAACGCAGAAAGGTTATGCTTCAGCAGTAGATTAGTTTCGCTGTTGGAGAAATAATTCCATTCGTGGTTTCTGGCAAGTCCAGATCCGGTAAGATTTGATGATCCGACGATGATAGAATGTTGCTCGGTTGGTTTTTCAAACATAAAGCTTTTAACGTGAAATGGGGGTGGTTGCTGATTGAAATCAGCTCTGCCATGCTCATTGAGTGGATAGAATATCCTGATATCGATCTCAGGAATTAGTGATGACAGGTGCAGGAAGTCTTTTGGATTGTTGAAGTTACCCATAACTGATGTGAGCAACCGCAATTTACCGCCACGACGAACAAACTCCTGGAAAGGATCAAGTAGCAGGTTGAGCATGCCGCGTGAATAAAAGGCGGATGCTATATGAAGGGCATCGGCGTCTACCAGCTCACGCTTGATCACATCCACCAAGCCAGTCAATGAGTTGAAGGTAAGAAGTTGTGGAGAGCGGGGTTCACGATCACCGGTGTTGGCAATATTCTGGCTGGTGCCGGTTGCGTAGAGCATCAACTTTTTATCAAATCCACCAGCCTCTTGGCGTTTTACCGACTGCCGTGAAAAAACTTCCTCCCACTGAATGCCGTGTTGTTTTAGGATAGCAGTCATGAGCTCAAGCAGATCTGCGGACTCATTGATTATTTTTTCCCGCGTGTCAGCATGAAAAAGTTCGTGTGCTTCCTCCAGGATTTTAAGGCGCAAAGCGGCCAGGAAAGCTGGGTTGTCCAAGGTTCCTGTTGACGAAAACTTGCCTGATTGAGCAATTCTCTCTGGCACCAGGTCTCGTACCAGCTTGTTGTAAATCAGTGGCCTATCAGTCACGGTCTTTCCTCAGACTTCCAGTATGCCGCCTTGTCAGGGAATATCCAGCGCACACCACCACGAGGGTCTGTTTGGTCGCCTGTATAGCGTGGAATCAGGTGGATGTGCAGGTGCATGACAGTTTGTCCTGCGGCAGTCCCATCATTGATGCCGATGTTGAAGCCGTCGGCCTTATACTTTTCCTGTAACTCCACTTTTATCTGTTCCAACAGGTCAAACAATGAATCTCGCTCTTCTCTTGTCGCCTCGAATAGTGAGGATATGTGTCGTTTGGGAATAATAAGAGCATGGCCAGTGGATATTGGGAAGCCGTCTATGATTGCAAAGGCGTGATTGTTGGACGCAATTATGCGAGTACAGTCGAGGGTGCAGAAGTAGCAGGTTGACACATAATCGCTTAGAGGCAGTTTCACAGATTCAACTAGCTTCATAACTTTTCGATATATACGGTTTAGCCCGCTCGAAATCATCAGCGGATTTGATGGTGATCTCTAGGTCGCCGGTTCCGAAATGGCCTACCTTGCGTACATCACGCAGGAAGCCCTTTTCCTTCTCCAGGTCCACGGAATCAGGATTATCCTTCACGTAGACCAAGAGCTTGCGGGTTTGCGGGTGGATCTCCACACAGGCAAAGTTTTTAATCCGTTTGAAGGCAAAATACTGTTTCATCACGCTTAGCTGGGCATCGTCACCAAGGGCCAGCATAAAATCCTTCAATGCCTCGTAGCGGTCCTTCAGCTCGGTATCGGCCTGTTCGTAGAAATCCGACACAGACTTGTACTTGTTTGCTCCCTTACCGGCCTTCTTTTCTTCTCCCGTTGATATAACCTGGCCCGTTGTGGCATTCACCAGATCAAACAACAGCAGGTCCTTACCGTAGTGACGGTAGCGAATTAACTCGATATTGCGGTTCATCTGCTGCACGGCGTGGCTGTCGTATTTGGTAAAATTTCCGGCGATACAGAGCAGGCGCGGTGTTGACCACTCGATGGCATCAGCAGTCTCTTTCCCAAAACGCTCCAGCACCAACAGTTTGAACTCGGCCTTATGGTCCATCAGCCAGTCCAGATAGAAAAGCCCTTGGTTGATGACGTTCTCATTCATAGCCCGTTTGTACTCAATGATCACCGGGCAGCCGTTTTCGTCGATTCCGAGAGTGTCAAGGCGGCCGCCGTGGGTTTTGCCGGTGGAGTATTCCGAGGCCAGGAACCGGACACCGAGGAAGGTCTCCAGGTGTTTTTCGATGAGGGTTTGGAGGGACTTTTCTATCTCGGCGGAATGGCCTTCAATCTCGGTGACCGTGTCGCCGGAGAGGCGGAAGATCTTTATGTCGCTCATGGATTCACCGTTCTCATCATTCATGGAAATAACGTCTAATATTTTCAGTTTCAATTTTTTGGAGTCGGTCTCTTCATTCAGAACTGTGTGAGGATCTCTCCCAACAGCACCTTCGGAAGATAAATGCCCCCCCCCCCGTTTTTTCTGAAATTACAATTTATCCAATCGTTCTTGCCTTCTCAGATTCTCGGATATAACGGCAAACAAGGCATCTTCCCTCGGATCTGATTTTCCCCATTCATCCCAGAAATCAATTGTAGCACTCAATGGCTTCGCTTGAGGTGCCTCTACCCTAATCCTTGCAGGTAAAAGCACCGCATCACCAACCACAACAGCTTCGCCGACATCCATCAAGGGAAGCATTTGCATAATATCCCCAAGGCTATCAGGAAGAAGTTTTCTTACAGTATTTTGATCGCTCGGATTTGTAAGGCGGAGACTAATCACATTATTGCATTGGCTTAAAATGGTTTCGCTCACATCAGAAGGGCGCTGACTAATCACCATCAGGCCAACTCCATACTTCCTGCCTTCCTTTGCGATTCGCTCAACGCTCTCAACTGCAGCTCTTTCCAGGGGATTAGCGTTCTGTGCCTTTGGTAAATAGAGATGAGCCTCATCGCATGCTATAAGAATTGGATGCCTATTTTCAGTTGGGGTCCAAAACTGTAGTGAATAAATAAGTCTGGCTAACGTACCTATTACAACAGGGAGCACATCAATGGGAACTTCAGACAAGTCGATAATTTTTATTCCAGAAGAGACACCATCAGATTTTCCAAATCCCAAGAGTATTTTTGCAAGTGAATGCAGTGCCTCGTAAACATGCCATTCTGGTGGTGCTTGAATCATGTATCCGTATCTGCGATCTGTTTTCTTACCTTCGTTTCTTGGAATTAATCTTTTGTTCTGACCAAAATATGGGCCTTGTTTTTCCTTGCCTACTGATGCCCCTGGAACCATTTGATCATTGAGTTCATTAAGTTGAGCGAGTAGCACTTTTATATCGAAAGGAACCGGGCTATTGATTGTAAATTGTTCAAGAACCTGGGTTTTCTTTTCCTTTTCAAGATGGGCTTTTTTCAGCTCTTTAACTGCATTATGAATGACTAAGCTCTGATTCTGAGCAGTAAATTCGGATTTCTCGATAAAGATCGCTTGAATTTCATCATATGACAGAAGCCAATATGGTAAAAATAACACGTCCTCGGATGGCGCTGCCAGATCCGGAGGCCCTGCAATCTTGAACTGCCTGGCATATGGAAGATTTTTATATTCGCCATGCAAATCAAACAACACGATATTTGTGTCAGATAATTGGTTTGCCTGTTCCAAAATTCGCGC
Source organism: uncultured Geobacteraceae bacterium (assembly GCA_903925005.1). Classification (GTDB taxonomy): domain Bacteria; phylum Desulfobacterota; class Desulfuromonadia; order Geobacterales; family Pseudopelobacteraceae; genus JACRCG01. The sequence continues at coordinate 1,449 of CAIYDX010000239.1, read as the reverse complement.
TACAGCCCAGCTCTTGCCGCTGCCCGTACTGCCTAGTAACGCCGCATGTCTTTGAAATAGCTTGTTTCCGTCAAGATAAGCTGACGCAGTTGTATCAAGACTAAATTGTCCAAAATGGAGAGGGGTTGTTTGCGCCGTTTTCGATGATGCCGAAACGACATTCATGAAGTCGTGGAGATTTTTATCCGCGAGTAGAAAAACCTCCTCGTCAATACCTGGCAGATCGTCCATTGACCTGCTGAACCTTGGACCGTCTGCTCGGTCGCGAATACATCCTAACAGATTCAATAGAGCACCATTATTTTCAGGTATCGACGTAAAAATATCTTTCACATCATCAGCTTCAACTTCGGCCTGTGCTTTTTCTACTTTGGGTTGATGCCGCCAAATCCTGCTCGCGTGGCCAATGATATAGCGGCCAAGCCCACCAGGAATTGCAACAAGACTCCCTATGCGGAGCAATTGAAGCTTTTCACCAGATGATATTTGGACAAATACGCGACCATTATCAACGCTTTGTACTATACCGATGCTTTTCGGATGTTTTTCACCTGGGTTCAATTCTGCTTCTGAAAAATCAAAAAGACTCATAACACTCATTCCCCTTATCGAATAAATTCAGAAACAAATCGGTCTAATTTCCATATGTCATCATCTGGGTAATGTTGTTCAACACTACCTGCATGGACAAAGCAACCATTTTCACCATCACTTGTGATGCAAGTCATATTTGGATGGGGAACAATAAATTTTTGTAGCATTTCCTTGCTCAAAGAATAAGTTACGCATAAAGCAGGTGTCCCCTTCTCTAAGCTTCTTCGCAAGTGTGACTCTAAATGTTGATCGTTGAAACCATAACCAATAATCAGCAATGATTGCGCTTCCTTGAATGCGTGATCCATATGATGAAGATGTTCTCTACGAACATCTTTCAATGCCTCTGCAAACTTGCTCGGCCCCGGAGCTATCATACATCGTTGCCAATCGCCTTTTATTCCATCTGACTTGAAACATTCAATGATCTGATCAGGATTGGCTTTTGACTGATGCCAGGAAAAGGACCCATGTGGTTTAATTAAGCGTAGATTTCTCGCACGTACCGTTTTTGCCCCCTGACGAAGCATTGGCGGCACCATACCAATTTCAGGTTTCCAAGTCCTCAAAATCCCACCACAGAATCCGTTAATGCACGGTGCTCCTATGAGGTCAGCAGCATATTCAACCAACAAGTCATAATTGGGAGTGACTATGCAAAGTTCAGGGTTAGTTGCTGGGGTAGCTCGTAGTAGTTTTTCAAGCAGTTCCCTAAGAGGAAAACAAATGTTCGGATTTTGCTCGAAAATATTGCTTAATTCATCATGTGGAGTTTTGAATGCTTCTGTGGTTTGCTCTAAAATCTGATTCAGGAATTTTGAATCGTGTTTAAGTGGGTGTTCCGCCAGAAAGCCT
>CAIYDX010000238.1 GCA_903925005.1 uncultured Geobacteraceae bacterium | reverse complement strand
GGTGGTGCCGAAGTCGATCGACGATGTGCCGATCCTGGCCTTGACGCTCTGGTCGGAGCGCTATGATCACGGCACGCTTCGGATGCTGGCGCGAGAGGTGGCCGACGAGCTGAACAAGAGCGATAACACGGCAGAAACGACTATTACCGGCGGACTCTCCCGGCAGCTGCGTGTCACCCTGGATGCTCCCCGGCTGGCCGGGTACGGACTGTCACCGCTGCAGGTGGCTGCTGCCCTGCAGAAGGGGAACGTTTCCCTCCCATCTGGCAGCTATTCGAGCGGCAACAAGGAAATGCTTGTTGAAACCGGCGGTTTCCTTAACTCCGCCGAGGGTGTCAAGCGCCTGGTGATCACTGTCCATAACGACAAACCGGTGTATCTGTCGGACGTGGCCACGGTGGAGGATGCGCTTAGTGAGCCGGCCGATTATCTGTTCATGGGACTGGAGCAGGGGACAAAAAACGTAGGGGCGAAGCAAGCTGCATCTGCTTCGCCCCTACAGATCAACTCTAAGGCCGATTACCCAGCTGTAACTATTTCAGTTGCCAAGCGGAAGGGGGCCAACGCCACCTGGGTTGCCGAGGATCTTGTCAAGAAGGTCGAGTCGCTGAAAGGAAAGGTCATCCCGTCCGACGTGCAGGTTACGGTTACCCGCAATTATGGCGAGACCGCCCGGGAAAAGAACAATGAGCTGCTCTTTCATATGTTCCTCGCGGCCATTTCGGTTACGATCCTGATCGCGCTGTTCATGGGGTGGCGCGCAGGGGCGGTGGCGGCTATCGCCATTCCGGTTACCCTGGCGCTGACAATGCTGATTTTCTACCTGATCGGCTATACGTTGAACCGCATTACGCTCTTCGCCCTGATCTTCTCAATCGGGATTCTGGTGGACGACGCCATTGTGGTGGTCGAAAACATCCATCGCTACTTTACGACAACGATCATGAAACCGCTTGACGCCGCAATCAAGGCGGTGGACGAGATCGGCAACCCGACGGTGCTGGCTACCTTTGCCGTTATCGCATCGATTCTGCCGATGGGATTTGTCGGCGGTCTGATGGGCCCATACATGCGGCCGATTCCGGTCGGCGCGAGCATGGCGATGCTCTTCTCGATGCTGATAGCCTTTATCGTCACCCCCTATTTTGCCTTCCGCTTCATGAAGGGGGAATCGCACCACGGCTCAGGCGCGGAACCGGAAGATTCAAAGCTCACGGCGTTTTACCGCCGCTGGATGGGGCGCCTGATTCACGAGAAGAAGCTGCGCTACGGATTCCTGGCAACTGTCGTCGCCCTGCTGCTCCTCTCCTGTTCCCTGATATATTTCAAGGCGGTGACGGTCAAGATGCTGCCGTTCGACAACAAGAACGAACTGCAGGTAATCATTGACGCTCCGGACGGCACGCCGCTGGAACAGACCGCCCGCATGACCCGTGAAATGGGGGATGCGCTTCGAGCCGTGCCGGAAGTGACCGATTTTCAAGCCTATATCGGCACCAGCGCCCCGTTCAACTTCAACGGACTGGTGCGGCATTATTATCTGCGTAAAGCGGCAAACCTGGCTGATGTCCAGGTCAATCTGCTTCCGAAGGACGAACGCAAGGATCAGTCCCACGCCATTGCCAAGCGGATCAGGCCGTTGGTCAAAACCATCGCCGACAAATATGGCGCCAGGGTAAAGGTGGCCGAGATCCCCCCCGGTCCGCCGGTACTGGCAACCCTGGTGGCCGAGGTCTACGGCCCGGATGATGCTTCGCGGGCCGGAGTCGCCGCGAAAGTCAAGGAGATCCTGGCCAAAACCCTCGGCGTAGTTGATGTTGACTGGTACCGTGAAGATGATCAGGCCAAGCTGACGTTTGCCGTCGATCAGGAAAAAGCGGCACTTTCGGGAATCGCTGTGGATGACGTTGCCAAAACGCTCCACATAGCCTTGTACGGGGAAAATGCCGGTCTCATGCATCTGCCGAAGGAAAAAGAACCGGTAAATATCAATCTGCGCCTCCCGGCTGGTCAACGCAGCTCCGCGGCGGCACTCGCTTCCGTCTATGTACCCGGACCTAAGGGAAACGTGCCGCTCTCCCAGCTGGTGCGGCAGAACAGCGGCAGCGAGGAGAAAACTTTGTACCGCAAAAACCTCAAAAACGTCGTGTACGTCACCGCAGATGTGGCGGGGGAGATCGAGGCGCCGGTCTATGCGATTCTGAAGATGCAGAAGGAGATCGCTGCCATTCCGACGCCGGACGGACAGAAGATCGAGGTGCTGGCATCGCGGCAGCCTTGGAGCGAAGAGCATATCGGCATGAAGTGGGACGGAGAATGGCACATCACTTACGAGGTTTTTCGCGACCTGGGTATCGCCTTCGGGGCGGTCATGGTGTTGATCTATATCCTGGTAGTGGCATGGTTCAAGGACTTCACCACGCCGCTCGTGATCATGGCGCCGATCCCGCTGACACTGATCGGAATCTTGCCGGGACATGCGCTGTTCGGGGCTTTTTTTACCGCCACATCGATGATCGGATTTATCGCACTGGCCGGCATCATTGTGCGAAATTCTATCATCCTGATCGATTTTGCCGAGATGAAACGGCGTGAAGGGATGCCGCTCGACGAGGCGATCATCGAGGCTGGGGCGGTCCGGTTCCGTCCGATGCTGCTGACTGCGGCCGCGGTTGTGGTAGGGAGTTTCGTGATCGTCTTCGATCCGATCTTCCAGGGGCTTGCCATCGCGATGATGTGCGGTGAAATTGCCTCTACGACCCTGTCGCGCGTGACTATACCGATACTGTATTATCTGGTTCAATCATGGAAGGAACGATATAATAAACATGACGCTCTCAAGCCGGAGTAGACGGAATCAAACAGTAATGAATCAAAGGCAATGGAACGCGGATCAAATCTGATTTAAGCGGATTATCACGGATAAAAACAAACAGAAGATATTTTATAATCTGTGTAAATCCGCTCAATCTGCGTTATCCGCGTTCTATTGCAGTTCAGGTTTGTATGTAAATCGTAACGACTCAGGTCGTAAGAGACTAAGGAGATGTAATGTTCTGGAACAATAATAAAAAATTAACAGAGGAGGAACTGGAGTTGAGCAAAAAGTGTCAAGAAGAAGCGGAACATCTGTACCGCTCGGGAAAATATCACTGTGCGGAAGCGGTGATGGAAACCATACGAAGGCATTTTGCCGCTGATCTGCCCGAATCGATCGTCGGCACCGTGTCCGGTTTCGGCGGCGGTTCAGGTTCGGGCTGCATCTGTGGAGCTGTTTCGGGCGGGACCGTTGCACTAGGGTTGATTCTGGCGGACAAGAAGGAAACGATGCAACTGACAAAGGATCTGCATGTCTGGTTCAAGGAAAAGTACGGTGTGACCTGCTGCAAGACCATCCGGGCCAAAAACGACAAGGGAATCTGCCCGGTGTTGACCGGTGAGGTTACGGGGAAAATTGCGGAGATGTTAAAAAGAAAATCCCCCTAATTCCCCTTTTAGAAAAGGGGGATTTGTTAAACCTAGCCC
>CAIYDX010000237.1 GCA_903925005.1 uncultured Geobacteraceae bacterium | reverse complement strand
CTAATTGCTTATTTAGTTAGTAATTCGTCCATCACTGACATGGAAAATCCGGTCGAATCCTTCTACCATACGATGATCATGGGTAACGACCAAAATGGCGGAATTGTTTTCCCTACCATATTTTGACAACCACTAATACAATCGATATCAAGCCATTTGATTGCAGTTTGTTTGCACTCTCCGGTATTGATGCAGCCACCCAAACTAGTTTCTCTGTACGAAAACTCACCTTTTCTAAAACTACGTATTGTAGCATCACGGTCAAACATCATGGCCCCACCAGGAGCACTCAGGCGGTTCTTCACCCAATCGCCATGACCACCAAACAGTACATCGTCTGAAAGAAGCACGTTTGCAATATAACTTAAGGCCTCAGATACTGGTTGGGTGTGCTGCCACTCCAGCCCAAAATGCTCCTTTTCATCTCCCATAAAGTCTTTGGCGAAGCTGGAACCTCGTGCGTAATAACGAGACATCTCCTCCGTTATGTGCTGCAACTGTCTACGTAATGATGGTAATGACACAAGGCCGGATCGTTGAGCATAAAGAGCAAGCGAACGACGAAACTGATGGGTAGCGAAGACCCATGGTTGGCCAACCTGGAACTTTGCTTCTGCACGCCACGCTCTGTGAGGGTCTATTTGTTCCAATTCACAAAGATCTCTATCTTCGATGGTTGGCTGAAGCCGTGTCATTAGATCGATAAATGTATTGATTTTCAATCCTGTTGAAAGAGGCTTACTGTTGACAGTCTCACAATCAAAACTGGTTAATGGCAAATTTACTGTCGATATAAAGAGAGGATAGTCACCATGTGGATATGTGGTCTGGAGGCACCTGCCAGTAACATCGTAAATGGTATCCGCTATTTTCTGCACAATGATTACTGCCCTATACCCTTCGGAACTCGTTATCCATTGAGTTTTTTTGGGCATACCCATATTCAGTTTCGTTGTGATTCCTGATAGAATGTAGTGAGTTTTACCGTTACTGACTGACTTGTTAATACATTGATATGGCAATAGGTTGGCTTCGTCGTCGCGCATCCCGCTATATGCTTGGATACACAGTTTAGCGACCATCTGAATTGCAGCAAGGCCTTTCGACATCCCTTGTACGCTGAATGGCAGCTTTTTTACAGAGAAGTAATCTAACAAGTCGTATTCTTTAAGTAGCCCGGCGAAACTGGGGCGGTACTTGTGTTTGTCTTGACCCTGTTTTGTTGCAACTCTAAGTTGTTGAGATTTGCTCCTTCCATAAAACTGATCACCACTGCATTTAGACACTAGAAATAAATAGCGGTCGGCTATGCACTCAAATTCTGCCAGTTCGCTTGTTATCCTGCAGATTATCTCGGAATATATCCGGGTTGGAATTGGCGGATGCTGCTTTACGGTTTTTTTGTATTCTGTCGCAATCTTCTGTAACTTCCTTATTGCTATAATACCTGACACATTGAAACCGGTCTGTTCAGGCCCAAGTCGAAGTAATATTGTTAACAACGCTACTAAGTTGGGAGATACATAAGAAGGGACACCACTTTCAATAAAACGAAACAGTCTTGATTGGTCAGCCAGAACATCTTTAATGCAACAGTTGTTGGATTCACTGTACTTTGCTAACAAGCGTAACATGGATAAATAGTTGCTGAGGGTCGAATAACTGAGCGGGTGACAGTTGGTCTTCCATATCAATAAAAACATGATGAAGCGTGATTCTCTGTTTAATTGTTCGCGGATAGGAGTAAGTGATATATTTTGCCAATATGGGAATCGGAGCCAACTGGTGCGCTCGTTCGGGTCGTACGGTGACCTATCCCAAGATAAATCACCATAACGAGAAGCAACACTACCATCGCGGTTTCTGCTCACAACAAAATCATCTGGCGGTACAAGACCGTAAGACTCATTATAGGAGTCAGGCGCAACCGCCCCATTGGGAATATCTATCTTCGGCTCGTAAATTCTTGTCATGACACCAAATCCAACTCCATCAACATCTCAAGTTTGCCGGCCCAATATTTATCAAGTTCACCATCTTCCTCGACTTCGCGTACAATACGGGCGACCATTTCCCCATCTCCCCTACGGGCAATTTCATCCACCAGTTGCTGTATCCGATCAAATAATGGCGAGAAAAGCTGCTTGTAATGTTCTTCATTTAAAGCCAACTGTGATGAGTGTTGGAGGCAATAGCGGCAACTTATAAGCTTCCGAGTATCCCGCTCATCGGCATGAACCCGAAACTTGTCGCAAAAAAGACAACCTTCTGGCGTCCGGCAGTCCGGTATGATAGGGACATCATCTCTTAATTGGTGTGGGTCATTGTATTTTGAACAGACACCTACTGATCGCTCGGTTCCGTTATTGACCGATGTCCCTTTTTTGATAACGGTTTCAGCTACAGAATTGAGGAATGAACTCATTTCCTCCATGTGTTTGGTTTCTGAACCCGCTGCGTAATGTTTTAGGACTGTTTTTTCTGTGTTTTGCAGTATAACTGCCGCTGTGGCAGTATCTACATTCCTTATGAGCCAATCACTCTTTGCCGCTCGCCACTCCCTCGCCGTTATAGCTGAAAGCATTGGATCAATCCTTAGGAGTGTTTGATGAAAATTAAAGAGTACATCTCTGCCCAGACGTTTAGGTGCATATTTTATATTTTGACCGAGACTGAAAAATAAATACTCATATGGCATGCCATTAAGCAGGTACTCTCGAAGCAAAAGAAAACGTTTGAAGTTTGGCAGAAACGCCGAAGTAATCTCAAAAAAACAATTTCTGCCGCCTGCGCGCCATTTAACAACACGGAACCCCTGCCGTTCAACATTTGACTTATAGACGCCAGCCCATGGCATATCAAACGCCTGAATCCGGTTCATCCCGGTATTAGCTAAGAACAACATAAAGAAGGCATTATGTGCAAATATTGCTAAACGGTATCTGGCAAAATCCCTAAGATCAGCGTTTGCTGCTAGAATTCGTTTGTTCGCGCTTTCTAGGCCTGCTTCTGCTAAACGCTCAGAATGGTAAAATAGCGATATTTCACATGGTAATGCTAACCGCCCATTTTTAAAGTCATAGGCCCTGTTCTTCGAATTTACTTTATGAACGCCAGATATTTCATGTGGCGCCATACACCACTTAACAAGAGGAAAGACCCAGATGGAATTTTGTTCCCATCCAAGATAGTGAGGCATCTTCATACTGTAAGGGAATGGTTTCCCCAAAAGAACGAGATCTGTGAGGCCATGGAATATAGACTCACAGAGCGCTAGCACTTTAGACTGATTGACCTCACAAGGCGGTTTTGTTGCTTCTGTGCTTTGAGGATTTTGCCGTATAAGATTTACCCCCTGCATGAGATCATCAATATTCAGGAATCCCCCTAATATGTCTAATACAATTAACTGCAGATGAGCAGCCGAATTTAATGTAATTTTATTTTGTGATACTCGCTCTTTAAGAT
>CAIYDX010000236.1 GCA_903925005.1 uncultured Geobacteraceae bacterium | reverse complement strand
CTGTCATCTTCAGTCTCCTCTCTTCGCACTACAGGTGACGAAAGGGACTGGGCACTTATGTGGTCTTCATGTCAGGATTGCTCCATCGGTTTCTGATGAAGAATTATAGACTGTGACACGTAACTCTGAAGAGTAAAGCGCCACCGTAGCGTTGAATTTTTGGCGCTGCTTACCCTTGGATTGAACCACTATTATGTTAACAGCTTGTTCCAACTAATTCTCGTACGAGGTATTAACATGGCTCAATTAACAGAAAAACACGAGTTTCTCAGCATTGGCGGTTTGGTAATGCTTATTGGTCTTTTACTTATATTAGCCTTTCCAATCGGAACAATTATTGGGGTATTTCTGATGATGTGGGGCGGAAACATGGTAAAAATCTATAGATGTGCTGAATGCGGAAACAAAGTCGAATCAAAAAATGTTCTTGTATGCTCGGTCTGCAAAGAAAATCTGATAGTTGGTTGATTATGTGCGAATCCCTCTGTGAACCCAAAAAAACGAAATTCTAAATTTATCTACCAAATGTGTGTGTGTGTGTGTTACTCATCTTTCATAATTCAAAACAAAAGGAGCTGACAATGGGAACTGAAACAGCAAGCACTAATCCTGAGAACAAGCGGTACGACATAACTAATAATTATTCTTGCTCAACTGAGGAAAACATCCACACGGCTTGTTCCATTTTCGGCAAGACTGTTGCCGGTTTAGGCGTTGGTGTGGTCACAGGTATAAGCCTGATAGTGGCTGCGTCTGCCGCTGAGGTTGCCGTACCGGCAATACTGTTATTAAAGGCATTTGGACTAACCGGCGGTGCACTTGGGTTTGTAAAAGGGATTAAGAAAGATTGAGTATTTTTCAGGATGTGGTTGACAGGACAGAATAATATGTAAGAATTATAGATACTTTTGCCCGCGGATCCAAGTCTGAAGTGCGTAAATATTTTACTGGGAGGATAGCATGAAAAACCCAAGGATTCTGAAAGTTGGCATTGATTTTGGCAACTCCATGAGTGTTATTGCTGCCGATAACGGTATGACTGCCTGTGTACCAAGCTACGTTGGATTCCCAAAGGATATGATAGCTCGGAAACTGCTCGGAAAAGAGATTCTTTATGGCAGTGAAGCTGTAAAGCATCGCTTGTCCTGTAATGTATTTAGACCTCTCGAACTGGGGGTTCTCAAACATTCCGATCATATAGATGAAAATCCAGCCGGGTACAAACAAACTATTGAAGTTGCAAAACGACTACTCGAGCATCTGATTGATTTGGTAACAAATGGACGACCTGAAGACTATATCATCCGAGCTGTTATTGGGGCCCCGGCTCTTGCCAGCGAAAATAACAAACAGGGGTTGCTGGACATATCAGAAGGGATTCTTGATGGCGTGCAAGTAGCTTCAGAACCTTTTACAGTTGCGTATGGCATGGGTCTCTTGAATAATGCTTTAATCATTGATATAGGTGCCGGAACTGTTGACCTCTGCAGGATGCAGGGTATGTTTCCTTCCAAAGATGATCAATTGACAACCTATAAAGCTGGAGACTTCATTGACAATATATTCTTTGACCTGATTGAGGCCAAATATCCAGATGCAAATTATACCCTTAACATGCTCAAGCAGTTCAAGGAAGAACATGCCATAATTTCCAATAGCTCTGAAAAACTCTACCTTAACCTTCCAATAAACGGGAAACCAACAGCACTGGATGTAACGGAAGAAATGCGTCAAGCTTGTCGGGGTATAGTTCCTGATATAACGGAAGGAATCAAGTACCTTGTTTCAACATATGATCCCGAATTTCAGGCAGAACTTAAAGAAAATATCATCCTCGCTGGTGGCGGCAGCCAAATCATCGGTCTAAGCGAAGAACTGGAAAAATATATGCTGGCAACCTTGGGCTATGGCAGCGTTAAAAAACACCCAGATCCAGTATATGCAGGTGCAAACGGTGCACTTATGTTCTGTAAAGATCTTCCAGATGATGAATGGACTGAAACAAAGAATCGCACGAAACAGCAATCGGCTAAAAAATAGCATACAACCAAATCGCGGATTCAGAGTTGCGTCACGCCAATATTAACAAGGAGTCTATATGAAAACTGCTCTCATATCCAATCTTCAGCATGCAAGCGAAGTATATGTTGGCGCCGTACAAAAGACGGCGGATTCACTCATAGAGCTTTCAAGAGGCATCTTTACGAAGTATGATCGTAATGCTCTTCTCCGGAAAAGACAGAAGATCTCCGGCAAAATCATCGAGCGTGTTTCGGAATTGATAAAAGAAGGAGAGAGCGATATCTGCCTGGATACCTCGCTGTCGGGGCTGATCAACAAACTTAACGACATTGAAAAAGATCTCGCTGCGCATGAACCGCATAAATTGAAGCGAGAAAATCCCTTTAAATCGGTTTTAAAAAAGTTTGGACGTTAAACTTTTAGAAAGTGAAAGGAGTTAAAGTATGAGCAAGGTTCTTATCAGTGTGATTTCGGGTATTTTTATTGGCGCAATTCTCTATGAATTGTTTACCAGAAGCAACCAGGTCAAAGCAGTAGGTGAAGCCGGCAATAAGGTTGAGGAACAGCCAACCGAGCCACTTGAAGCTTAGACACCTTAATTGATAATTCGATGAAAACAAAAATCTGGTAAGGTTATAAGGGATATATGGAAATCAATATTGACACTACTGAGATCCAGTTCTTCATGAAGGCGTTTACTATAAATGCGAAAAAACTGATCAACAAACTCATAGATAATTACAATCATCTGTTTCAGATAGACCCGCAAGATGCTCAGGTCATTCATAATGAGCTTGGCGATGCACTGGAACTAAAAGGGAATTATGAAGGGGCTATAAAAGCTTATAAACAAATATTGCTGAGTGACCTTGAAAATGCAACAGCTTTGTTTAAGTTAGGCAGAATCTACATCAGGCTCGGGCTTAAAGACGCTGCTCTTGAAGCCCTGAAAAAAGTTACCATACTGGACGAAGGCAACTCTGAAGCATTTTACCTGCTTGGGTCTGTATATTTTGCCGCAGACTCCTACAATGAAGCATGGAAAAGCTTTACCACCGCCATCATCTTGAATCCAGGTTACGGCGAAGCCTATTACAAACTTGGTTTAATAGCGGATGCGGAGAATGATCATGAGAACGCTGTTCATTCATACCTTAAAGCTGTCAGCCTCAATCCAGATTCTATAAAAGCATACCAAAGCCTTGGTTTTGCTTACGAAGCGATAGGGATGCGTGATGAGGCCGCGGAGTATTTTAAAAGGGCTTTAGACATAGAACAGAATAAGGTGCCTTGAGAAGATTACCGCTACTACGTCTCAGGATAGAGGAGATAAATCTATGAAGCAAGATGCGATAATATTGAACGCAATTGCAAAAACAATGAACGCTGGCGGCTCAGCGATCGTAACGGCTTTTGATGCCGGAGCGGCGGCTTTTAACTGCACGATGTCTGCGTTATCACCCGGCGAAAGAACAAAATTAGCCGGCAGAATTAAGGCATATGAAACAAAGATTCGAGCGTTGCACGTTGAAATTGCAAAAGAGACGGCAAAATATGCTGATCTGGCAGCAGCGCTTGAATCAGAAACGGTTAAAACCATTCACGCTGCTATCAAGGAACTCAACACCCAAATAGAGCTTCTGAAAGGGCGTATATCTGAGATTGATAAAAGCAGATCAATAAATAAGCCAACTCAGGAGTCAGGCAACGTTGCAACTATCATTGTTAATTCGATAACGGGACTCCTGCCAGGTGAAAAAGCGAGTATCCAGCGTAAAATCCATGTAAACGAGAAGAAGATTCAGGAGCTTTACTGCGATTTTGCCAAGGAAACTGCAAAACAGCCTAATCCGCAGGACGCGATCAACTCAGAAGCGGTGGTCGCCATATTTTCAAAGATCAAAGAGCTCAAAACTGAAAATGACTCTCTACGCCTTGGGAACCAAGTACCAGCCGAAATAAAGGCAGCAAAGCCAAAGTCCACAGAGGTAGCAAAGCCTGTAGAAAAGAAGCAACAGGAATCTGCCGGAGTAGCAAGATTTTTTATGCATGCAATATCAGACTCAATTTCAAAGTATCTGCCCATCCAGAAACCGCACACTGATGAGTCAGTTGATTCGAAAAAACCGGAGGTTGCAAAGCGTAATGAAAACACTCCTGAGCCAGCAGGAACTACTTCTGTGGCCGAGAGCGGTACTAACTTTTCGGATAATAGTTTGGAGGTTAATGCCTCAGGCAGTAATGGACAGTCTGACATGGCTGCAGTTGGATATTCCAGGACTAAATCTTGTCAGATTTCAACTCCCACCATGCAACCTCCAACAAGGGATGATATTGAGAAAGCCGCCGGCGTTAAGCAGGTAGAAACAAACCAGGATATACAACCCAACGAAAGATTGGAAGAGCATGCGGGTACTGCTTTATCGGCTTCTGTTATAAATGAGGTAACCATCCATCGGGAAGGCGATACCGATATCGCTAAGATTGACTCATCAGCTAACGCAATTGATGAAGAAAGTCATCCAATACCTGCAGCTGAAGAGGCGTTGGACTCCGGAGTATTAGCAGCATCGTCAAGTGAAACACCTGAAACGCCAATGGAACCGGCACCAGAACTCTCAGCAGTCGATAGTGCAGAGACTGCTAATGAACATTTAAAGTATGAAGTTCCTCCTGATAGCGATGGACCGATAAATAGTTTAATAGAAGAGCCTGTGTTGGAGATACCAGTCGTCGAAGACTATCCGATTGTTTCTGAGGCTGTGCATGTCGAATCAAGTGATATTCCAGAAGAAATGGCTGGGGGAGTGGTCCCAGTAAATGAGGAAATCAATTTTTCTACTGAAGTTGCTGACAATCAGGGTGACGATCCAATCCAGATTGTAGCAACTCAGAACGATGATGCAAATTACCGCCAGCAAAGTCATGCGATGTCGTCACAGGGTGAACCGGAAACTTCTCCTGAACCGGTTGTAGAATTATCTACCACTGATGTTGCTGAGACCACTGAGGCGCATGATACTAACGTAGAGACTTACTCCAACTCAGAAGTGTCGAGTAGTATCACGGAGGCACCTCTGCCGGAGTCAGTTGTAGTTGATGCGAGCCCAATTGCTACAGGTGTGCATGATGAGACAATAATGGCTACTGAAGAACTGAAAAATGAATCTGCTTTAGCACCTGAAAATATAAACCTCGTCAAAGAAGAGGAACCTCCGCAGCATGACAACCTTGGAATTTTTGTCAAGCCCATGCACGGGTTTGAAAATACTCGTACCAGAACTCAAGTGACTTTGTTTCCAGCAATTCCGGAATACTCTCACAGCTCTGCATCGATTATTCCGAACGAAGCTGCATTTCGAGATGGATCTGGACCGGTTTTTCGTACTAGAGCTCACAGAGATATTGCACCTATATCGGAAACTATTTCAACCGAAGTTGACACTGTTTCGAATATAGAAACAAGTACCGTCAAGGTAGATGCACCCCCTCTGCAAAATGGCATGTCCGAGTTAATCGTGGAATCTGGGCCTATCTTCCGTGCAAAGCAACTCCAAACAATTGTTCCGGTTGTGAACACTGTAAAGGAGCCTACTCCCAAGGATAACAGCCATATAAACACACAAAAACCCGTTAAAAAAAAGCCAGTTCAAACCCCAAAACATGCAAGCGGGAAGACCACCTCGCAGCAAAAGAAAAACTCAGATCAAGTCGTCGGGAGTAAAAGAAACTTGTTGCCTAAAGGTGTAGTTAGCTCATCCAAACCTGGAAAGAGTCAGCCCAAAAAACGAGGATAAATGCTTCCCAAAGTAATTGGCATTATATTGAATTAGCATTTGATTATAAGGAAGTACTGCGGCACTTCCAGAGAGGATTCATCATATGATTCTTACCCAAAGTCAACACACCGTTTCTGTTGCTGCGCCAACAGTCTGTAAAAGTCTTGGAAACAAGGCCGCCTGCTGTAAAGCAATCGGGTCTGGCAAAGGTCTATGTCTTGGACTCGGGCTGGGTCTAGGAGTCTGGGGACCAATTGCAGTGATTGGTATTGGCATCGCTGGAGGTTATTATTATTGGAAAAAAGCAGCTGAGATGCTCGATTGAAAATATTGAGCCATCGCACTACCTCAATCATAAAATCACTATCAGACTAATCCAAAAGGTGTGTAACCATGGACAAAAGTAGTACCAGTATTTTCTCTTGTGTTTTTATCGATATAAATAAACGGCTCAACAGGCTGAACCCGGAGTTTGTAGTAAGAGGTGAAAAACTGGCAAGTAGCATGGCAGACGACCTCTTGATTGCCCGGAAGGTTAAACCCGCATGAAACATCTTAGACACATCACTAATCCTGTATCCTTGCTGCTTTTGATAGGTACCTTCGTTTACTATTATTTCATTTACGATGCAAACCAACCTGGACAGAAAAAGAAGGACCCTGTTGAGACGGAAACGGAAATAGCTCAGACGGTCACACCTCAAAGCAAGGCCAGTGCGGCCGCAAATGTTGCGGGGATTGTCATGAAAGAGGAAAACCCTTTCAATATGGGGAGAGAACCTGGGCAGATGAATGCTCTAAATGGTGAACAGTTCTTTAAACAACAAAATCGTCAGAATCCGCTAAGAATGCCGGAAGAGAATGTTTTTAACCAGAAGACCAAGAAACCTTCCAATCCCCAGCAAGCACAGACCGCACCAGTCGATCAAAAACAGTACCTTATTCCTGGTGGCGGCCAGATTGCAATCCCTCATGGTAACTTAGGAAACTGCCCTAAATGTCACGTACTTCTTTAAACCGATGCGCCAGTAACAACACCCAAGAATGTATTACATGTGTCAAACAGGCCGGCTGGATAGCGGTTTATGCTAACTTTGCATTGGCCTTGTTCAAGGCTTTTATTGGCTACATAAGTGGCAGTCAAGCGATCCTGGGCGATGCCCTCTTCTCTTTTAAGGATTTTATAGCCTCTCTTGTCGTTGTTATCGGCGTGAAGGTCTCAGGAAAACCTGCAGACGACCAGCACCCGTATGGGCACGGAAAGATAGAATTTGTCGCCCTGTTTCTTATAAGTCTTGGCCTCATAGTCGGCACAATTTTACTGTTCGCTCATTCTGCAAAAGGGATCTGGTACTGTTTTAACGGTTCAGGTGCTTCATCTCCAGGCATGATAGCTTTTTGGGCGGCACTGATTTCAGTAGCAGCAAATTATAAGCTCGCCCAGTTCCTTAATTGTGTAGGGGACAAGATCCATAGCCCATCTATACTTGCTAACGCCCGCCACAACAATTCGGATGCCGTATCTTCGATTATGGTCGCTTTAGCAGTGCTCGGGGCTCGTTATCTCGGTCTTCAGTTTCTTGATCCGCTTGTGGCGCTTATTGAGGCGGTTTGCCTGATGGGTATGAGTGTTGAAATGTTGAGTGATGCCCTGAAAGGGCTCTTTGATTTTGCTGCGCATCCTGAGGCTGTGGGCCGGATAGAATCTATTGCCAGAGTGGTGCCGGGTGTCAGGAAGGTGTCGAGGGTCGTTGCCAGACAGCGAGGGCAAGGTATATGGGTCGATATGACGATCAATGTTGATGCGGATCTTAAGCATCAAGAAGGATATATTGTTAGCCAGCATGTCAAGAAAAGTATCCGGGACTTCTTCGGGGAGAATACAGAAGTCAACGTGATTATCGAACCATTTTTCTCGTAAATGAATCCCGTTCCAATGTTTTATGCATGTAAGGAGAGGAGGCCAAAGGAATAAATGAAGTACTCAGAATGTTTAAAATGCGGCCAGACATCTCCAAAGTGGAGTTTTTTCGGCAATACACTGGCGGCGTTGTTCAAGGTAGCTGTAGGTACAATCACGGGCAGTAAAGGGCTTGTTGCCGATGGTGTACACTCCGCTGCTGATGCCATGTCGTCACTTTTTATCCTGATTGCCCTTAAGGTTGCAGATAAACCGCATGATGATAGGCATCCGTATGGTTACGGTAAAATCGAATATATCAGTACGTTATGTGCCAGCTCGTTTCTGTTTGTTGGTGCCGGTTCCATATTTATAGATGCATTGAAGACCTTCAAACTGAGTGCCCACGAGATGCCGGGCAATGCCGCATTGCTGGCAACCGTAATCTCTCTCGGCTTCAGCTATCTCATGTACACTTCTAACAAATGCGCTGGAACACAGCTATGCAGCCCAGCTATGCTTGCCGATGCCAATGAAAGCAAAGCCGACAGCATCACCTCGGTAGCGGTTCTGCTAGGACTGATTGGGGCAAAATGTGGCTATCCCAATGCGGATACAATAGCTGCCGTCATCGTATCTCTCTTTATTTTCAACATGAGTGTTGAAATGTTCCTCCAGGGGATCAACGGGCTGATTGACGTGGCGGTTGAGCCAGCTGTTCTGGAAGAGATCACGGCTGTAAGTTTTAAGATTGATGGTGTTGAAGGTATTAAGTCTATAAAAACCAGACAGATGGGGCAGAAAAGTTGGGTGGACATTGAAATCGGCATTTCAAAAATGAAGTCGGTGTTTGAAGTACACGAGATTACCAAAATTGTGCGTGAAACAATAATGCGAGACATAGATGGAATAAGTGGCATTTCTGTTGCCGCCTATCCGCTTTGACAGGAGTCACAACCTTGTTTCTTAGCCGAGAGTGGATTGGAGAAATTACCGGTTTGGTTGCGCTGCTGATGTTTGTAGCAGCTAACGTCTATTACCCAGCTCGATTAATTGCCAATCAGTACCGACCGTGGCCAAGAGATATTGCAATATTTTTTAAAAAATATCTTGATCTGCATATGTGGATGAATGTCGTAGCTTTTGCAGTAATGAGTGTACATGCCTATTGTACCAAGGACCGTAATATTTTCCTTTATGGGAGTTTACTGGTCACCGTCTGGCTAACCCTCGCCGGGATATTGATGCGTACCAAAAGATTTTCCAGTGACACCAAAAAACAGATGCGACTTATCCATACCCAGCAAACAATCTTTGTTGTTTGGCTTGTGTTGCTGATATTGGGGCATATCGTGGAATAACCCAGAAATCAGGTAGAATAACTCATGCTAAGTATCGTATTTGGATTAATATCAGTAAGTCTTGGCTTTTGGGGTCTTGTAGAATATTGGCCTTACTTAGTCGATGTATTAATTGCTTTTTTGCCTTTGCTGCTTATGGTTGGCGGCGGTATTGCGTTGTTAGCCGGGGTCAGAAACACCGGCATGCAGGCTGCATTTATGAAAAAGAGTGCTGCAGCCCCAAAAGAGACATTACGCAATAAGGACTTATAGGAGCCACTAATGTCATCTGGAAAAAATGCTACCCACCAATCTGGTGGGCCAGTAGTAGAAAATAGTGCCACGAAATACAAACCTTGGATATTGGCTCTGGTGGTAATGGGGCTGGTAACAGTTATTTGGGCATTGTTTGAAAGCTCAAAGCATAACTTTGACTTAACCCCTGAATTCATGTCCAAAGGATCCAAGAGTCGGGACAAGAGTTCTTCTGATGCCTCAGCTGTTGCCAATGTTGTTCCGGTGGGACTGCAGACACCTGGGGCTGTAGGCAACATACAGACGTCGTATCACAGCATTGTTGACCAAATAAGACCAACAGTGATCAGTATTGAAATTGATAAGAAAAATGTGCTGCCGGCTAACCAGGGGTTGCTGGAGCCCGTTGAGATTCCCTTTGAGAAAGTAGCCTCGGGTGTAATCATCGATCCGAGGGGGTATGTCCTGACCAGTTACCACCGTATTGCCGGCGCGATAGAACTAAAAGCTACTTTATATGGGCCCGGCGGTGCAAAAGACTACCCTCTCAAAATGGTTAAAGGCGATCTGGCTAGTGATATGGCTCTGTTGCGTATTCAGGGGACTGGCCCATTCTCACATGCCGCCCTTGGTAACTCAGATGCTGCCAGAACAGGAGATATTGTATTATCCGTTGGTAGTCCGTTTGGACTCGAACAAACAGTTACATCAGGCATTATCAGCAGCCGCAACCGAACGATGCAGGTTGGTGATACCATCTATGAAAACCTCATTCAAACCGATTCGCCCATGAATCCTGGCAGCAGCGGCGGCCCAATGATTAACGTCCGTGGCGAAGTTATCGCTATTAATACCTCAATATTTGCACCGACCGGTGTATTTAATGGCATTGGTTTCGCCGTTCCCATCAATCGTGCCGCCAATCTGATCGGAGGTGTTGTCGACTTTAACAACACTACTCCAGACGTTGCCGGTGGGCAGCTGGTCGCATGGACAAAGCAGGGTAAGCAGATCGGCAATCGCTACCGCTTATCAAATGGCACAACCGTTACCGCTCCCCACGGTCCGTTAGGTGCGTGCGTTGACTGCCATCCTCAGCTTTTTGAACCGCAACAGGCTGAACCCGGTATCGGCCAGCAGATTGCCTTAAGGGGGCAGGGACAAATGGTTGGTAACGGCTATCTTCTTCCTAATGGGCAGACTGTGTCTCCACCACACACTCCGCGTGGACCTTGTACTGACTGCCACCAGTCGGCTTTTCTTAAAGCTCAGGCACAGATACAGGCAAGCGCGCCCGTTGCTCTTGCAACGCAAAACTCTACTACAAAACCAACAGATGCAGTATTTGGGGTCTGGCTTATTGACGTTACGGATGCGGTGTCCAGTCAAGCCAAATTGCCGCACCCTGAGGGAGCACTGGTCACTAATGTCATACCTGGTAGTGCTGCTAACCAAGCTGGTATACAGCGCGGCGACATCCTGTTACGCGTTGCCGACAGGAAGATATTTAACATTAAGAGTATTAATGCGTTGCTTGCCAAAAGGAAAATAGATAGAAACTTCGAAGTTGTTTATTGGCGGAATGGTTCTCGTAAAACTATAAAATTCTAGTCAGGGAATCTGGAGTAGCCCACACTAGTCTTGAAACTGGCATAGAAGAAATGTAAGGCTTACCAGATAACAGAGAAACGTGACCAATACTGGCTTTAAAAATGTTATGTCCTGGTAACATAAATATATTTTTAAAAAGAACAAAAGTTTGGGTAATCTTGATATTGAAGTTTTTATCGGAACGTGCGGGGGAAATAATGGCGCGAAAATCAATAGCGGAGATGGTTGCCAAATCGTTGAATGCTGGTGGCAGTGCTGTTATATCGGCATTTGATGCCGGTACCGCTGCATTCAACTGTACTATGTCCGCGTTATCTCCAGGTGAAAGATCTAAACTCGATATCAGGATCAAGCTGTTAGAAAATAAAATACAGGCCTTATACAGAGACATCGGCAAGGAAACATCAACATATCAGGATCCAACTATGGCGCTGGAATCAAAATTTGTAACTTCCACTGTTAGTGCAATCAGAAACATCGAATATGAAATAGGTCAGATGAGATGCCGTATTGCCGAGATTGATGCCATAAATAAACAAAATAAACCAAATCAGGAAAAGATTGATATTACCGACGCAATACTGAATTCATTGTCAGGGTTTCTACCTGGTGAAAAGTTTAACGTACGACCGGGCGTTGTCAAGCAAGTTGTCACTTCGCCTTTTAAAATAGTCATGCAGTAACCGGTTTCTTTATTCGGTGATGGTTTAGTGATACTTTTTTGATATGTTGCCAGTTTCTGGTATTTCCTGACCATCGTCCCGGTCT
>CAIYDX010000235.1 GCA_903925005.1 uncultured Geobacteraceae bacterium | reverse complement strand
CGCTCAGATAGAATGGTTGGTCGCGCTTCCATAACTACCTGATGGAGCCCATGCTTTTCAATTATTAAAGATCAAAATCATGCATTAAATACTGTGACGAACCATTTTGTTGTTACTGATAAATTGGCGTTTATGGTCAACACAGCGAATTTGATAGGTTTATTTTATTCCATTTGTAACGGCACGTTTATTGAATTACAAAGTAGTATCTGTGTGAACAGTTTTTCGCTGCAGACGTTATTTGCTATCCAACCAAAGATTTTTCAATAGGCGGTTGTGATTATGAGCAAATTCAGATTCAGGTTATTACAGTTAATATGAATACACTCAATGGTGACTTGCATGAAAATAACTTCAACGTATTCAGAGGCTGCTTTGCCGTTTGAGCAAAGCGAAATAAGGGATTGCTCAGAAGTTTTTGCCCCGATTGTCACCTGCAACAGAAAAATGCAGACGATTTTCAGGTACATTGAGGCAATTGCGCCGACCTCTCAGGCGGTTATGATTACCGGAGAAACCGGTACGGGGAAAGAGCTGATTGCCCGCGCTCTTCACGATATCAGCAGCCGCACCGGAGATTTTGTATCAGTTAATGTCGCAGGACTTGATGACAACATGTTTTCGGACTCTCTCTTCGGTCACAGTAGAGGGGCGTTCAGCGGTGCCGAACGAGACCGTAAGGGATTGGTAGAAACGGCTGCAGGGGGGACTCTTTTTCTGGATGAAATAGGTGACTTGAATAATGCCTCGCAAGTGAAGCTCCTTAGATTATTGCAGGAAGATGAATATTATTCGCTCGGTTCAGACAAAAAAATGAAATCGACCGCCCGGATACTGGTGGCGACCAATTCCAGTATGGACACTTTACTCTCAAGCGGCAACTTCCGCGCGGATCTGTATTATAGGCTCTGCTCCCACCATATTCATTTGCCCTCTTTGCGGGAACGACGAAATGACATTCCACTGTTGGTCAACTATTTCATGAGAAAGGCAGCAAAAGAACTCGGCCGCCCCACTCCGAAAATATCAACCGACACGCTTGACTTGCTGTCTTCCAGGAGCTTTCCGGGTAATGTGCGTGAGTTAGAAGGGCTCGTATTCAACGCAGTAGCGGTCTCAAACCAGGGGACTGTTGCTTTTCCACGAGTTAACACTCCGGGTATGCCATGCGCTTCACAACTACCAGCGGCAGATTACAGTGGTTTGACGCAACCATTTGGACGAATGCCTACTCTTGGAGAGGCTGAGGAATACCTGATCCGTGAGGCTTTGCGGGTTTCAGGAGGCAATCAGCAGGCAGCGGCAGTCATTCTAGGAATTACGCGACAGGCACTGAACAAGCGGCTACAACGTGATCCGGGCTACAATAAGAGGTAATTGAAGTTTTATGAAAGACCCCAGACAAAAATATTATGTTATTTGCTGTATCAGCATTATAGTTCTATGGGGTTTCCTGTGGGAGCAGTACAGTTATGACAGTAAACAGGCCACCATTGCGGCAGAAACGACTGTTTCAAATCTTTCAAAATCTTTCGAAGAAAATATGCTTGGCACTATTCGTCATCTTGATGAATTTCTCGTAACTCTTCGTCGGGATTATCCTTTGCATCAGGAGCAGATAGGGGCTCTGCTCACCTCTTATAACCGCCACTCGGTCAATGAGCTTATAATTCAGCTCAGCATAACCGATGCCAACGGCTTAATTATTTACAGCTCCAAGAAGATGCCTGATAAGCCGCTCGATTTAAGTGACCGTGAACATTTTAGCATTCACTTGAACAGTGGAGACGATAATCTGTTTATCAGCAAACCGGTACGAGGGCGGGTTTCGAAAAAATGGAGTCTACAGTTCACGAGGAAAATTCTGGATCATGACGGTAGGTTTGCTGGGGTTATTGTGCTTTCTGTTGATCCGGATTATTTCACCAGTTTTTTCCAAAGCATAGATGTTGGCAGCAATGGGGTCATAACCCTGCTTGGCATGGATGGGGTGATACGGGCGCGATCATCTGTAAACATGAAGGGTGGGGATCCTATAGGCACCTCAATTCCGGCAACAAACGTACAGATCGACCCGAACTCGCCCCCCGTTGGCATCTATCATGCGCCAAGCCTTGTTGACCGTGTGCCTCGAATTGTCTCCTACCGCCGCTTGAAAAACTATCCACTTGTTGTGCGGGTGGCCGTCTCAACGGATGAGGCGTTACATGCCCTCCACCGGCACAGGTCAAATATTATCCTCCAGGGTGTATTAGCCTCCGGCGGTATTCTGCTGATTTTCTGGCTCTCCTTTCGCCTCACTACCCGGCAGCAGCAGTACACCTCAGAACTTGAAGCGATTAACAGTTCTTTGCAAAAACGGATAGACACCGCTATTTCTGAACTGCGCCAGAAGGACCAGTTGATGATCTCGCAGGGTAGGCAGGCCGCTATGGGTGATATGATCGGCAACATAGCACATCAATGGCGACAACCGCTGAATGCACTAGCCATGGTACTGGGCAATATCCAGCAGGCATTTCACTACCAGGAACTGACCGCCGAATACCTTGACGGAGTAGTGATAAAAGGTAATCAGCTGATCCAGAAAATGTCCACCACCATCAATGATTTCCGTAATTTTTTTATGCCTGATAAAGAAAAAACCGTCTTCTCTGCTCACGAACAGATCAAGCACGCCTTCTCGCTTGTGGAAGCCAGCTTTAAAAGCCAGAATATCACTATTCACCAGAAAGCAGAACACGATCTTACGCTGTTTGGATTTCCGAACGAATATTCGCAAGTGCTTCTCAATCTGCTCTCTAATTCACGGGATGCCATCAAAGCCGATGGTGCTGTGGCTGGTCACATTACCATCAGACTCTACGAGCGTGACGGACAGGGGTGTGTCTCAGTTAGCGACAGCGGCGGCGGCATTCCAGACGATGTTATCGACAAGATTTTCGAACCATATTTTTCAACGAAAGAGATGGGCACCGGTATTGGATTATATATGTCAAAAATGATAATCGAGCGCAGCATGAATGGGACTATCGAGGCAAATAACATTGATGGCGGCGCCGAATTTGTCGTAGTGACGCCACTCTAAAGGAGATTCCCGTGAAAGCCACCAACAAGTTGGACCAGCAATACTTGAAGACTCTTACCGTACTATATGTCGAGGACGATGCCGATACCAGAAAGCAGTTCACCGATTTTCTCAGTCGCCCTGTCGGTACATTGATAACCGCCGTCAATGGTCTGGAAGGGTTAGAGGCATTTAAAAAGCATAAACCGGATATCGTGGTTACCGATATTCTCATGCCGCAGATGGATGGCCTGACCATGGCTCAGCACATTCTCGAATTGGCACCGTCAGTGCCGGTCATTGCCGTAACAGCTTTTGAACAGACCGATTACCTGATGCGGGCGATCAATATCGGCATCGATAAATATGTCACCAAGCCGGTCAACAGCTATCTCCTGTTCGAAAGCCTGCTGTATTGTGCTCACCGTCTGAGAGCAGAGCTTGAGCTCAAGCTCACGCATCAGCGGGAGATTCAGGTGGCGTGGAACGAAACCCTCGCTGTTCTCGTTAGAGGTATGGCGCATGACTATAACAACCTGATGCAGACAATCCTCGGATATGCCTCGCTGGCTAAAATGACTTTGAAACCGGGCAGTATAGAGCGCAACTACCTTGAAAAGGTAGAAACACATTCAGATGAAGCGCATGATCTTGGACAGATGTTGAGAATTCTCGGTAACGATTACATAGATAGCACTCATCTTGGGCCGGTAATGCCCTGTGTTCTGGATGCGATCAATATGGCGCTGACCGGTACTGATATATCCTTCAGTTCCGATTATCCTGAAAACCTGCCTGATATAAAGTTTTCTGACCAACAATTACAGATGGTGTTTACCGGGTTGGCAACTAATGCGGTTGAAGCGATGCCAGAGGGAGGATCGCTGCAGTTGCACGTTCGGACCGTTGAGATAACTGAACATGACTTTGTGCCAATAAAACCCGGCTTGTACCTGCATATTCTGCTGACGGACTCCGGAGTTGGCATACCTGCCGACGTTTTGCTGAAAATATTTGACCCCTACTTCAGTACGAAGCAGAGATCAACCAAAAGGGGGATGGGACTCAATCTCGCGCTTTGTCGTACCGTCATTATGGGGTGTGGGGGGATGATTTCAGCTGAATCATCTTCTGGATGCGGAACGAGGCTCCATATTTGGCTGCCTGTAGCTCCATGAAGGGGAAATCATGTTAGCCAGGTTCCTGGACAATCTGGCTAATGGCCGGACAAATGCCTTTTCTAACGCCCACCTGACGTTATTTGGCTGTATGGCATACATACTGCTGGGAGGGTTGGGGCTCCTTCTGGCCATCGGTCCAGGCTACGCCAGCCCGATATTCCCATCTTCCGGCCTGGCGTTGGCGCTTGTGCTACTCTTTGGGGGGCGTGCACTTCCGGCTGTCTGGCTTGGATCGGCAGTAATGAATATGGTGATCGCGCTTCTTCATGGTACGCTGGGCACCACATCCATAGCACTGGCGCTGCTGATAGCCTGCGGCGCGACTGCACAAGCCTGGTTCGGATTCTGGCTGGTAAATCTGCGATTGAGTTCAGTCTGGGGTAATCTTGAGCGGGAACTTGACGCTCTGATCTTCCTGCTACTCGGAGGAGTGCTGGCGTGTCTGCTATCATCTTCCGTCGGAGTTTGTGGACTATATGCCTTAGGCTTCATTAATCGTGCAGATATATTTTACTCCTGGTGGAACTGGTATGTCGGAGATACCCTGGGCGTGCTGATTTTTGCGCCGCTCGCCTTACAGTTACTCAACAGTTCAGCAGGCCAATGGCATAACCGGCAGCGCTATATATTTCTGTCGATTTTTTTGATGACGAGTTTGCTCTGGCTGGCATTCTACGGGACTACCAACCTGATCAGAAGGGATCAGGAATATCGTCTGAAAAACGATTGCGAAGCTTTCACTAAACGGATCTCGGACCGTCTTCTCACACACCGCGAGGTGCTCACATCGCTACATAATTTCATTGAAGTAACGCCAAATTTGAGCTTTAAGCAGTTTGAACAGTTCACCAAAATGACTCTGAAGGACCACCCGGATATTTTTGCGCTGAGCTTAAATGATCTGGTACTCAACAGCCAGCGATCGGACTACGAACTAATGATAAGTGGCCTGTCACCGCTGGGGCAGTTTCAGATTACTGAGCGAGACAGCCAAAGAAACCTGATCCGTGCAAATGAACGGGCTGAATACGTTGCTGTTCGCTATATCGTCCCTTTGTCGGGCAACAAACCTGCGGTTGGCTTCGATATTAATTCCGAACCGATTCGCCGTGATGCCATCAATCGTGCCAGGGCATCGAATACAATGGCTACGACGTCTCCTATCCAACTGGTACAGGAACAGAAAAAAAGAGTCGGTATTTTGGAGCTAATGCCTGTTGAAGAGCTCTCCTTGAGTGACGGCGGTGATCAGAAAAAACCCCATCTGTTGGGGTTCGCTGTATCTGTGGTCAAGATTGACGAGATGATTGAAATTGCCACCCATGGGACTATACCAAACGGATTAATATTCCGGGTATGGTAACCGCATAGCTGACATCTACGCCAAATGTTTATGAAGCCTTTACTCAAAGCTTTATAATGGGCTTTTGTGAATCTAGACTTCTTACTGTAAGTTTAGATTCGCTGAAAATCCTTGCAGAAAAGTCTATGACAGGTTATTAGTATTTCAATGAAATGCACCCTGGCAAGACGGAGCCCATATTATGACTAATAAAAAAACCATTCAATTTGATGGTGCTGAGCTACGTCGCCAGGCGGAAAAAAAGTTCAGTGAAGAGCCAAATAGAATATGGCCTCTTGAAGCAGATGCCGATACGCTGAAGTTTTACCACGAATTACAGGTGCACCAGATCGAGTTAGAGATGCAGAACGCGGAACTTCTCCAAAACATAGATAATTTGGAGAATGCACTGAAACAACAGTACGCTGAAAAGTCCGCCAGTAAGTCTTTGGCTGAAATAGAAAAGTCTCTCTGTTTGGCGCATAAACTGTTGGATGTTGCGGCAGAGGAGGCTCTTCTAAACGCAGTTAGTGTACCGATCACTCAAGATTCGATTGTAGCTGCGCGTCTACTGGTAGAAGAGGCAGCTGCTGAGGCGCGTCTGCTGGTGGAATTGGAAAGTCGGATTGCGCATAAAATATTGGTAGAGTCCGTAAAAAAACGTCGACTGAATGAAACACAAATATCGGAGGAGCATAATTTAATTAAAATGGCAGCAAGGTTAGCACAGACAAAAGTGGACAACGCCGCAGATTTGGCGAACCGACTAATAATAGTGGCAGAAGAGTCAAACAGGATCAAGACCCAGTTCCTTGCCAATATGAGCCACGAACTGCGCACCCCGATGGCCGGTGTCATCGGCATGCTCGAATTAGCCCTTCTTGGAAACCTCGAAGCGGAGCAGCGTGATTTCCTCGACACAGCTCACAGCTCGGCCCGTGCCCTTGTCCTGATACTCAATGACATCCTTGACATGACTAAAATGCAGATGGGCAGATTTTCGATAGAACAGGAACCTTTCTCTGTGCGGGAATGTGTGGAACATGCACTCACAATTTTTATTCCCGCAGCGAAGATAAAGGGACTCTTTTTCAATTTCTCCGTGGCTACCAATGTGCCAGAGACATTAGTAGGCGACAAGTTACGACTCGGCCAGGTACTGACAAACCTGGCCAGCAATGCGGTCAAGTTTACCAAACAGGGCGGAGTAGAGATAAACGTCGTGGCGACCAACAGAACATCAGGCGGCAAACTGGAAGTCACCTTTACCTTTACCGATACCGGCGTCGGCATCCTTGACGATAAGAGGGGTATTCTATTCCAAAGCTTTGGCCAGGTGGACGAATCGCATAGCCGCAGTTACGGCGGCGTCGGACTGGGCCTTGCGATTAGCAGGGAAATAGTTGAAGGTATGGGTGGGACTATCAGCTTCACGAGTGAAGAGGGAAAAGGCAGCTCTTTTACTTGTACCATTCCTTTTGGTGAGGGTGAAGAGCAATCCGTTGGCTTCGCTCGCGGAGAAACAGTGCCGACAAATGGCGCCTCCCGCGATGAAGAAACAAAAAAAGTGTGCATCCTTGTTGCTGAGGACGATTACGCATGCAGCCGGGTCATCCTATCACTGCTTAAAAAATCCAATTACGAAACTGGCTACGCCGAGAACGGTCAGTTAGCTGTGGAGATGTGGGAGAAGGGCCATTACGACTTGATTCTGATGGACATACAGATGCCGCACATGAATGGCTTAGAGGCTACTGCCGCCATACGGGAGAAAGAGCACATAAGTGGTGGCCATATCCCCATTGTAGCGATGACAGCCCACGGTCTTCAAAAGGACAAAGAAAAATGTCTCAACGCTGGTATGGATGCCTATATTATCAAGCCGATTGATTTCGCGAGTACCTTACAGGTGATAAGGGATACCCTCAATGCATCAGGGCTTCAGGAGTTGGCATATGATCCGGTGACTATGCCCCGGCTGAGCAACTTAATCATACGATGAGCTCGACTGCCTGCACTTGAGAGGATGATTATATCTGCAGGTAGAAACGCCGACAGATTAGACAAATCGAAGTATGGTAAAAACGCAACACCTCTTCTGCCAGAAATTGGTTACAGTCGCTACATAGCTTAAATCCATATCATTCCTAGACCAGGCGCACAATAGCCCTCACAACCGATATTTGGAAGAATGGCAAGCCTCACGCGCTAGAGTAACGGAAGAAAAGTAGTTGCAGACTTACAATCAGCGTAGAACGGGCCTGGTTCAAGGGGTGGCAGTATGAATAATATCATTTCACCGCAAAATAGAAATAATAAATCGGTGTTTTCGTCGGTCGGCATGATGGTGCCGATCTTGGTGCTCTTCTTTTCGCTGACCGCCGCAGTGGTGTTCTGGTGGATGCTTGCAGAGAGCATCAGCCAGAAAGCAAGAATTACATATGAGGACGCGACTTCCGAAATAACCAGGCTGATAGTCAAGCGATTGCATGACCAAGAACAGATACTTTTGGGTGCGGTGGGTTTGTTCAATGCCAGCAAAGTAGTTACGCGTGATATGTGGCGCCACTACGTCGCTTCATTACAGCTTGACCTAAATCATCCGGGGATTCTTGGTGTCGGCTACTCTGCCTGGCTTACCCCTGCTGAAAAGGAGGCTAATATCCTTTCAATTCGTGCGGATGGATTTCCGGAGTATATCATAAAACCAGAAAATCCACGCCCGGTGTATACCTCTATCATATACCTGGAGCCATTCAACTGGCGCAACCAAAGGGCCTTTGGGTATGACATGTACACTGAAGCAATCCGCAAGGCAGCCATGGACAAGGCCATAGACAGTGGTGCCACTACCATTGCCGCCAAAATAATACTACTACAGGAAACCGATATAGACAAACAGAGTGGAATGCTTATGTACGCACCGGTGTACAGACAGGGTATGGCGACTGATTCGGCCGACAACCGCAGAAAAGCCATAAAAGGTTTTGTATACAGCCCGATCAGGATGAATGACTTTGTGTACGGTACCTTAGGGAAATTGCCACAGGATGTGGCCTTTAATATATATTCAGATGAAACTGAAAAAGCTGAATCGCTGCTGTTCAGCAGTATTTTGGCTGATAAAACGACTCTTCCTAAATATTTTCACCCTGTTTTTTCAAGTTCAGTCAAGGTTGAAGCCTACGGCCGTACATGGGCTATTTCTTATAAAAGCTTGCCTACGTTTATCCGACACCTGGATAAATGGAAATCCTACTCCGTTCTGTTTATGGGTGTGTCGGCCAGCATTTTCTTGTCGGCCCTCAGTTATTCTCTCCTAAGTACACGCAATAAAGCAGTGGCGATGGCACTTGTAATGACCAAGGAGCTTAGTGACTTAAATATGGAGCTGTCAGATAGGGCGAAGGCAGCAGAGCTAAGCGAAAAAGCCAAAGCGGAAAGTGAAGAGCGTCTGCAATTAGTACTTGACGGCAACAACGACGGTATCTGGGATTGGGATGTGCAAACAGGGAGAACAGAATTCAACAAGCGCTGGGCCAATATGATTGGCTATTCACCAGATGAAATAATTCATCGTGTTGAATCGTGGTGGGATATGGTCCATCCAGTCGATGCCCCTGAATTTCGAAGAGTGCTTGACAATCATCTTAATGGGATCTCGCCGTTCTATGAATGCGAGCACCGCGTACAAATTAAAGACGGGCAATGGCTTTGGATCCACGATCGCGGCAAAGTTGTACTGCGCGGCGAATATGGCGTCCCCCTACGGATGGCTGGTACGCGTACAGATATTTCTGCACGAAAAAAACTTGAGGAACAGATACATGAACAGACAGAGATGCTTGAACTTGAAATGGCAGAACGACAGTTGGCGCAGGAAGCACTTTCAGTCAAGCAGATTCAACTTGAGGTGGTGAACAGTTCTCTGTTGGAGCGGGTTGAAGAGGCTGTGGCCGAATTGCGGCAGAAAGATCGGATGCTGATAGGCCAGAGCAGACAAGCTGCCATGGGAGAAATGATCGGCAATATAGCCCACCAGTGGCGGCAGCCGATAAATGCTCTTGCCATGCTGTTGGGAAATATCCAGCAAGCTTACGAATACAATGAATTAACCCCCGAGTATATCAATAAATGTGTAGAGAACGGTAATCGCCTGATTCAGAAGATGTCTTCCACCATCAATGACTTTCGCAATTTTTTCCTGCCGGACAAGGAAGCAGTTCTATTCTCGGTAAATGACCAGATCGCTAATGCCATTTCGCTTGTCGACTCCGCATTTAAAATCCAGAACATATCTATTGTGCGAGAAGATAGCAAAGAACTTATGCTGACTGGCTTTCCCAACGAATATTCTCAGGTTCTTCTTAACCTTCTTAGTAATGCCAAAGATGCAATTACAAACCATGATGAATTAGCAGGAAAGATTACTATCCGCATGTACGAAAATAAAGGTCATGGGTGTGTTGCAGTCAGCGACAATGGTGGCGGCATTAACATTGACGTGATTGACAAGATCTTTGAGCCCTATTTTTCCACCAAGAGTTTGGGCACTGGCATCGGGCTGTACATGTCGAAAATGATTATCGAACGCAGCATGAAGGGTAGCATAGAAGCTCACAATATCGAAGGTGGAGCTGAATTAATTATTATGACTCCACTTGAAGGTGGATTTGCATGACCATTGACAATATTCAGGGCAGAAATTATCTCTCGACAATTTCAGGTCTGGTCTGCACACCGATTCGATAAATTAAGGGAGAACACGTATGAACACAGCAGCCAAAATTCTAATCGTAGACGATAACCAGACCATACATAACATTTTGGAGAAGCTGTTCTCACGCGGAGAAGACGGTGTGACTAATTTGATCCTGCATGCCGATAATGGTCAGGAAGCGCTGGATATCCTCGGTAAAAATCCGGATATTGATGTTATTACTCTTGACCTGGATATGCCGATAATGGACGGCTTTGAGGCACTTACGCAGATCAAGGCGGATATGCGGTTGCAGGCAATCCCTGTATGTGTCTTAAGCGCCAGTATGGGTGACTCCACGAAAGCCCTTAAACTTGGTGCCCGTGACTATATCATCAAGCCGGGTGACTATCAGGAAATAAAGATACGTGTACTGAACCTTATTGACAGCAAACGCCGGGCCGAAGCGAGCGAGCGCGCCAAGACAAGTTTTCTTACTACCGTCAGCCATGAATTGCGCACGCCGATGAATGGTGTTTGTGGAATGTTGCAACTGTTGCAGAGCACTGATCTGAGCGCTGAACAGTCCGAATATGTCCAGTTGCTCAAACAATCAGCAAACAACATGATGACCTTGGTCAATAACTGTCTCAGCTTTCTGCAAAGCGAAAATCCGCTTGGCAGCTTGCCGGCCGTGCCATTTTCTGTTCGGGCGGCCATGCAGGAGTTGCTTGACACCCTGGCCAAAGAGGCGGGCATGAACGGGGTAACAATGGAGAGCGATATCCACCCCGATCTCCCCGATAATCTGACCGGCCTACCGGACAAGATCCAACTGATTTTCCATCATCTGCTCAGTAACGCCATAAAGTTTTCTCCCTCCGGAAAAGTTGTCGCAAGTATCGAGCCGGGTGTGCGCGATGAGACGTCTGTGCAACTGCACTGTTCGGTAACCGATACCGGAGTTGGCATCCCTCCGGAAAAACTGTCATGTATCTTCGAACCGTTTACCCAGGCTGACAGCTCTTTAACACGTAAATACGACGGATTCGGGATCGGACTTTCGATTGCCAGCCGCATGGTGAAGATGATGGGTAGTGCAATTAATGTAGAGAGCAAGCCCGGCGGCGGTAGTACGTTCAGCTTTGTTATCAGTTGCGGAATTGACAGGGCATAGATCATAACCACCGGAGAGAAACACATGAACTTCAGTATCCTGATGAAGTCGCTTAATAGACGGATCACCATCCTTACGTTAACCGTTTTCCTGATAGCTATCTGGTCGATGGCCTTCTATGCCAGTTATATTGAGCGAGAAGAGACGCAACGCCTGCTGTCTGACCAACAGTTCTCGACAGTAACGATGCTGGCCTCAGATATCGATCGAGAGATAAAAGAGCGGATGAGTCTGCTGGTAAAAGTTGCCGAAATAATTGATCCTTCCGCTTCAGGCAACTCGGCTTCCATGCAGTCATTCCTCAATAAACGTAAGGATCTTGAGTCGCATTTTAGCGGCGGTATTCTTGTTACGCGACTTGACGGTACGGCGATTGCCGATGCCCCGCACTTGAAAGGGCGGACAGGAATCAGTTACATCGACATGGATTACATTGCTGCCGCGCTTAAGAATGGGAAAACCACGATTGGAATGCCGGTTATTGACAAGTATTTGAACAATCCGATTATCGGCATGGCGGCCCCCATTCACGATGTAAATGGCACTGTTATCGGTGCCTTGGCGGGGATAATCGATCTGAGTAAGCCTAATTTCCTGGATAAGATCACGGGAAACAGCTACGGCAAAACCGGGGGATTTCTGATCGTCGCGAAGCAGCAACGACAGGTTGTCACCGCAACCGACAAAAGCCGCATCATGGAAATTCTACCAGCCCCCGGTGTCAACCAGCTTGTTGACCGAGCGATTCAAGGCGTAGAAGATACCGCTATTGCAACAACTCCACAGGGTCTGCAGGTTCTGGCCTCAAGCAGAGGCGTCCCCACCGCTGGTTGGTGTGTGGTGGCACTAATACCCACATCCGAAGTCTTTGGTCCGATTAAATCAATGCAGCAGCGCCTCTTACTGACGGCGTTCCTCCTCACTCTGCTGGCGTCTGGTCTGACCAAGTGGCTTCTAAAGATGCAACGGGCCAAAGAATCTCTGGCAGATCAGGTAACCGTTCGGGTGGAAGAGCTTGAGAGGACAAATCAGTTTGAAGAATATCGCAGCCATATACTGGAACTGCTAGTAAAAGACGGGACGCTTTCTAATATTCTTGAAGCCATTGTCCGAGGAATAGAGCAACTTCATCCAGAAATGCTTTGCAGCATATTACTGCTGGACCAAGAGGGCAAACATCTTGGCAGATGCGTAGGGCCGAGTCTGCCGGATTCCTATAATGCTGCAATCAACGGCATGGAAATAGGGATGGGTGCCGGTTCCTGCGGGACGGCCGCCTTTACCGGCGAGCGCGTTATTGTTGACGATATAGCAACGCATCCCTATTGGGCGCCCTACAAAGAGCTTGCGGCCCGGGCCGGATTAGGCTCTTGCTGGTCGCAGCCCATTCGCTCTTCATCCGGCCAGGTACTCGGCACTTTTGCCATCTATCACCATGAAGCGTGCTCACCTACGGAATCCGAAATCAGCCTCATTGAACAATCCGCAAATCTGGCCAGCGTAGCCATTGATAAAAATATTGCCACTGAAACGCTGCATACCAGTGAACAACGCCTCCGTTCTTTTATTGAAAATGCCAATGACGTGCTGTTCGCACTGACACCGGAAGGGCTCCTCAGTTATGTTTCACCCCAGTGGAAAACAGCATTTGGCTATGAAATCAGCGAAACGGTCGGTCAGCCGTTTCCACTTTTTGTGCATCTTGACGACGTTACAGGCTGTTTGACGTTTTTGCAAAAAGTTATCGAAACTGGTGAAAAACAGGAAGGGGTTGAATATCGGGTTCGTTGCAAAGACGGGAGATATCTCTGGTACAGGGCAAATGCTTCACTTGTGAAAGATCCAGTCGATGGCACACAAATGCTTGTTGGTATCGGTCGCAACGTAAACGAGGAAAAGCAGGCGAGAGAGACACTTAAAAAAGCGGAAGAGCTCTATCACTCACTGGTCGAAACTTCACAGGATCTGATCTGGCGCTGTGATGGCGAGGGGAGATATACCTACATCAACCTGGCTTGGGAGCAGGTACTGGGCTACCAGATGGATGAAATGCTCGGAAAGAGATGCTGTGACTTTATGACCCACGAAAACGCCGAATGCTTTGAGGCTTATTTAAACCATATGATGGAAGGCGGCAATGCACTGCATGGATGTGATGCTACATATAGAGGTAAGAACGGAGAAAATATACATCTGGTGTTCAATGCACTACCTTTGTACGATGAATATGGGGAGTATTTGGGGGCGAGCGGTACGGCATTTGACATCACCGAACGCAAACTATCGGAAGAGAAGCTGCAGCAGTTCAACGAATCGCTGGATTTTCTGGTCTATAAGCGGACGGAGGAGTTGATTAATGAGCGGCAGCGTCTGGCAGGTATAATTCAGGGAACAAATGTCGGGACATGGGAGTGGAATGTTCAAACGGGTGAAATCGTATTTAACGACCGATGGGCCGAAATAATTGGATATAAACCGGAAGAGATTTCTCCAGTATCAATAGAAACCTGGATGAAGTTCGGGCATCCGGATGATCTTAAGGAGAGTCGTGAATTGCTGAAAAAACATTTCCGAGGCGAACTCGATTACTATGCTTTTGAGAGCCGGATGAGGCATAAGGACGGAAACTGGATTTGGGTGCTTGATCGCGGTAAAGTAGCAACTTGGACTGAAGATGGTAAGCCGCTGATGATGATGGGGACACATCAGGATATCAACGAGAGCAAAAAGCTTAAAGACCAGTTGATGCAATCCCAAAAGATGGAGGCTGTCGGGCAGCTGGCCGGTGGCCTGGCCCACGATTTCAACAATGTACTCAGTATTATCAACGGCTATTGCACTTTGTTGCAGATGGATATGGTAATGAACGAGGAGCAGAAGGAATCTTTCGAGCGGATTCTGGCCGCATCGAAAAGGGCTGGAGATCTGACCCACAGCATGCTCGCCTTCAGCCGCACCCAGGTCATGAATTCGCAGAATCAAGAACTGAATTTTGTTGTTTTAAAAGTTGGAGGCTTCGTCGAAAAAATTATCGGGGACAACATTTCGTTCAAAACCATTATCAACGATGAAAATCTGCCGGTATATGTTGATAGCGGCCAGATCGAGCAGGCGCTGATTAATCTGGCCAACAACGCCCGGGATGCCATGCCAAATGGAGGCAAGCTGGAAATTAACACGAATAGTGTAACCATGGATGCTTCGTTCATAGCAGCGCATGGTTATGGAACACCGGGCCGCTATGCTGTCATCTCGGTTTCAGACACCGGAACAGGTATAGGCGAAGAGGCCAAAAAGAAGATATTCGAACCGTTTTTCACGACCAAAGCGGCTGACAAAGGCACCGGACTTGGTCTCGCAATGGTGTACGGCATCATAAAACAGCATAATGGTTATGTCGACGTTTTCAGTGAACCGGGGCACGGCTCCTGCTTTATAATTTATCTACCGATTGTCGGTAAGGAAGCAGCGGGCAGTAGCAAGAAATCCGATGACGACTTTGAAGCATCAGCCGGAAGCGAGACGATTCTGATTGCAGAGGATAATGCCGATGTAATGGAGTTCACGAATAAAATGCTGACAAGGCTCGGCTATCAAGTTATTTGCGCCGTGGATGGACAAGATGCTGTGGACAAGTTTAAGGAGAATGCGGACAAAATTCAGTTGATTATCATGGATATGATCATGCCTAATAAGAGCGGCAAAGCCGCCTACGACGAGATAAGGCAGATCAAGCCGGAGACAAAGGCGCTCTTCAGCAGTGGCTACAGTGCCAGCATAATCCAACAGCAGGGGGAGCTTGGCAAAAATGCTGAGTTTATGTCAAAACCGGTTCAGCCTGCCGAGTTGTTGAAAAAAGTGCGGGGGATGTTGGATGGTCTATAGTGGGTACGAGTGAACCCCATTTCCTGGGCCTTCCATTTAACTCAGGTTTGTTCCACTCTCGCTCGGTATCGACTTTGTATCAAATCTGAACGGCATCGGTAACCCTCCCGCCACGGATACAGACGCCCGCACGGTTAGTCTTCAGTTCAGGTGAAAGTTCTTCCGGTGTGTAATAGTCCTGTTCAGTGATCTTCTTTTCGGAAAGGTCAACAAGATGTAATGCCCTGGCAGTACTCCGCAGTTTGTTGACGCTTGAGACTGTACCCCTGAAACGAATCTCGACCAGCTTTTCAGTAGGGCGCTTTTTCGTGAGTGCCTGCATATACAACCTCCACAAGTTTGATGCCGTTGCTCGATTCTTCCCATACCACAACGTATGTTGGCCTACCGGTCTTGACATGACAATGGTGCCGGTTCCCGGTAAGCTTGCCATAATTCTTCCAGTTACCCCGTACCGGACCGCTCAACCTGATTTCCGTAATCAGCAAATCAAGTGCCGCACAAACCGATATGATCTGTAATTGTCATATCGAGGCCGTTTGAGTATGCACAAGATAGGAATAATCCCTTCCAACTGTTTAACTCGTGCAAGAGCCGCTTCAAGCTCCATATTCTTTTGGGCCAGCAAATTCCGTTGTTCCTTTACAAAATCATTACGTCCCTTTGATTCAATATGATTTCGTACCCGAAGCTTGAGCAATTTCGGGTTTACCGGTTTCGTCAACTATGCCCAGCACCCTCCTCATCTCTTCGACAAGTAGATCGACTTCCAGCGGCTTTGATACATAGCCATCGAACCCTCCCTTTCGGAAGGCTACGGACTTCTGTGTCAGTACAACATCATTAATACAGTTCTTCAGGCTGAAATCTGCCATTTCGATTGTTATTTTTCCCGACTCGATCTTGGACAAGTCCAGTATGTCATTGATCAGTGACAATAAGCCTTGTCCTGACGAAGTAAGAGTCTCAACGTAGCCCCTCTGTTCTTCGGTCAGGTCGGTCAACTCCAGAAGCTGCGTCATACCCATGACACCGTTCATAGGAGTGCGGATTTCGTGACTCATGTTTGCAAGGAATTCGCTCTTGGCCCGGTTTGCGGATTCGGCGGCTGACATGGCTTCCTGTAAGTCAGATTCCAGTTTTTTCCTGAGTGTCACATTTGTCAGAATCCAGATGCTGCCAGAAAAAGGGTCGGCCGGGTTTATTGCCTTACCAGTGCATCTGGTCTGAAAGTGTGTGCCGTCACTGCGACGCATATCCAATTCATCAACAAAGGTTGATCCCGTCGCCAGTACAGGGTAAGCTTCGCTTGTGAAACGCTCATATTCTTCGTTGGACGGATAGAAGATTTCAGTACTGATACCCCTGATCTCCTCTTCAGTGTAACCAAAAATATGACAGAATGTAGGATTTGCCCACTTCAGCAGGCGGTTCTCCACAAAAGCTATACCAACACCAGCATTGTTGAGGATTACCGCTTGTTCCTCGGCAATCTTATTCAGGGCGGATTCAGCCCGTTTGCGCTCAGTGATGTCTTCCAGGGAGAGTAGGATGATGTTTGAGGCCGCACTTTTCCAGATAATCTGCCTTGCACTGAGCAGAAACACCTTGTGACCGATGAGCGGGAAGTCGCTCTGAACTTCATAATCGATGAATGACTTATTATTGGAAAGAATATCGTCAAAGAGCTTGTGCAGTTCCGGATTGTTCCACTGCCGGTTGCCAAGACCGTAGATTGAGTTCCCGATCGTTTCCTCAGACAACAGCTTGAGGGTGTCATAGAAACCGGCATTGGCAAAGAGGATCTTCAGATCTAAATCCAGCACTATCAGTGGGGGACGCACGTTTTCAACAACCGTTTCAATAAAATCCTGTGTCTGGCGCAGGTTTTTCTCAACCAGCAGATTGC
The DNA here is from genome assembly GCA_903925005.1 of uncultured Geobacteraceae bacterium. Taxonomy (GTDB): domain Bacteria; phylum Desulfobacterota; class Desulfuromonadia; order Geobacterales; family Pseudopelobacteraceae; genus JACRCG01. Next base: position 6,824 of record CAIYDX010000235.1, on the reverse strand, counting down.
GGGCACATTCCAGCAGTGACTCTTTAAACTTGTTTGTATCGACAGGCTTGATCAAATAGCTGTAGATGCCTAGATCAATGGAGCGCTCCAGAAATTCAACCTCTTCAAAGGCGGTAAGGATTATGGTTGCCACTGTTTTAACATTGTTGAGAAAGCGGATTTCCCCCAACATTGAAAGTCCGTCCATGTTCGGCATCTGGATGTCAGTGATTACAATATCCGGATTGTGCTCTTTATAAGCATTCAACCCTTCCTTACCATCGTTAGCGGTTATCAGAACTCCGACAAGACGCGACAAAAACTCTTTGCCTATTGCACGAGTAGTATTTTCATCTTCTACGTACAGCACTGTGAGGCTCTTCAGGTGAGCCTGTACATCTGTGTTAGAGATTGCTGTTTGCATTATATTTTCCCCTTCATCAAACATAATCGGCGCACGAGAAAAACCGCAACGCCGGTTAATGATGGCAAAAATCAGAATAATTATTGACAGCTGTATTTGTCAGGAGGAGCTTTTCTGCCTGCGCAATAATATTGCCACTCGTGACCTTCTCAACCAGTCACTTCCGTAATCAGGCAAACAAGACCATTTTCCGCTTCATATAGACTTACTGTTATGCGAGCCTTGAAAAAAGTACGGTCTTTTCGCACAAATACCCGTTCGTCCTCAATATTCCTGATTGTTCCGGCGAGAAGTTGCTGCTGTCTTTCCATACAATTCTCTAACTCATCTGTATGAATGTACTCAAGATAGTCATTACCCAAAAGCTCTTCTATTGGATATCCTAGCATTTCCGAGGTGCGCTTGTTGCTGTAGGTTATCAAGCCGCGCGGATCCGCAAGAATGATCCCAGTAGGAGAAAATTCAAAAATAATGCTAAGCGCATCCTGAAGTTTCTGATTTTTAATAGACATATCCGCTAATTCCCACTTCTGTTTAAGGCTCAACTGCTCTTCAGCACGCAAATTACGAGCTGTTTTTAGAAGTGTATCTATGAGCATACGGTTATCAATCGGCTTGGTAACATACCTATCGATTCCGATATTTATGGCACGCATCAGATAGTCACTCTGCTCGAAAGCAGTAATAACAATGATCGACACATTCTTATTGACCGCCTTGATCTTGGCCGCCATCTCCAGGCCGTCCATAACTGGCATAAGTATATCCGTTACAATAATATCAGGCGAATGTTCCAAAAACCTATCAAAACCATCCTCGCCATTGACGGCAGTTACAAGTGTGCCAACTGGACGCCGAAGAAATTCGCTTGACTGCATCCTGGTATCGGCATCATCCTCTACATACAAAACTTTCAACGTTTTTAGATAGTTTTGGTCTTGAGCCAGCTTGGCATCATTCATTGTGTCTCCCCCGTACTTGGCGTGATGATGAATTCGGCACCACGTCAAAGCATCCATTCACTAAACTAATAAGGCGGCCCCATTGGTCGCCTTATTAGTTAGTGTCCATCCGGAAACCCTCGATTTAAGGCGACGAGGGGTGCGCCTCTGGGGAATTATCCCCAGCTGATTGGTTCTACTCAGTATTTTGCAGCTTTTTAATCCGTTCTTTCTCAATTCAGGACGCAGTACTCCCTTGGTAGACTTGATTTCGCTCCTTTTCGTGTTTTAGGCCAGCTTTGTTCTGGCTAGCACTAAGAGGTTATAGGAAACGACGGAACTCCAGACGTACCGACCGAATCCTTCCCAGCCTTTCCAAGTGCAGCGGTCGAGACCGAAGGCGCGCTTGAGGACAGAAATGCCGGCCTCGATGCCTGCCCGGAAGTTACGCAATGCCTTGTAGACCCACGTGCTTTTGGCCATATCGAGTACTGACAATCCCCGTTTCTTGGCAAAGGCCGCATCCTTCACCTGGTTCTGTTTGGCGAAGGCAAGGTTGCCTTTCGAGGCAAAGCCTCCGTCTGCCGATACCTGACGTGGCATGCGACCATACAGATCCTTCTGGCGTTCGAGCATCGTTGCGTATTTTTCAGTGTCAGCCGGGTTGCCACGCACGATTAAACAGTCAAGGATCATGGTGGAGACACCGCCGGTAAGAAAAATCTTGTGTCCGTACTCCGTCTCACGTCGCTTCTTTACGATGATGTCGGTGTGATCTTCAAAGAAGGAGACTACTTTCTCCGATGCAGGTACCGTCTCGCCTTTGAAAACCCGACGGTCCGTCTGATCGATCACTTTTTCAAGGAGGCCTACTGCTCGCGCCAGCTTCTCGGCCAGTACCTTGCCGGCAAAGAGATCGGCAAGATCCTGAGCTTGATGGGCGTACAGTTCAGGGATTGCTACCAAGGCGTACTCCCTGACTTTACCAGCATATACAAGGAGGTCTTTGTATGCACTCTGGCGAACTGTATCCTTCCTGGTGTTTAGGATCTCCAGAACCCGCTTCTTGACGACACGGCGATGATCGCTGTACTGATAACTGGGAGTCGGAGTTAGCTCTTTGCCCTCGCCAAGCCAGCGGGTGATGATCCTGATACCATCGGCCAAAAGGGTTGAGTCTGTTGGATGGTGGATATCAGTCTCAACGGCAGTGGCATCAATACGTACTTTGCGACCGGATTCGATCTTCTCCGCCTTTGCGTAGCCGATAATCTCCCGGTGAATCGACTCCCAGGTTTCTTCCCGGAGAGACTTGATATTCTCCTGGAGAATCGATTTGCCGGGATACTGTCCCATCTCCAGACGGGAGAAACCGCGAAAGGAGTCTGAGTCTTCCAGATGAAAGGCCAACTCCTCGTAAGTGAGTTGGCGGTACTGCTTCAAGATAGCACAACGCAGAACCTGTTCGGCAGTCATACCTTCCCGTCCGGTGGTGGGTCGGGCAGAGCGAACCAAGTCCTGATATACAAGATCAAGTATCTGGGGCGTGGCGTCAAGTACATGAGACATCTGCTTCAACTCTTGTGCGATCTTGTTCCGGGCCATGGTCGTGAACAGGTTCGGCTGTGGGTTAAATTTCTGTCGCATTTTGAGATCCTCCCAAACAAATTGCTGTATAATATCAGCTTGTTGGGATCAAATAGTATCACAAAACGGGCCAAAATAAAAACAAAAAATACGAGTTTTTACAGAAATATCATGCAGTTACCGTTTTCGGACGGAAACTAGTTAGAAGCAGAATCTAGACTATTTCTTCCTCAACAATATCTCTAAGCTCTGAAAGGATATGGCTGGCACTCTTGTATGTACCAACACCATAATTCATTATAGTTTGCAAAGCCCAGATAAAGAAAGGCGTAACCACAACAACGGCCTCCAAGGAGTACGGGATACCATTGTTATGCATTTCTATAACTTTTATCCAGAGTATCATATATAGCAAGATCGATGGCCCTACCACAATGTTAAAAATGACCTTTGAGGACTTTGCCGATCTGCTCTGCAGTTTCTCACTGTAGATATCGATTGCCCGCAATAGATCGAGTTTGGACGCCTCTTCCGGTAGATAGCGTACCCTCACCTTCAACCGCTTCTTAGCGGCATCTTTATCCGTCTGAACTTCAGTAAGGTAGGCACCAATAATATCAAGCGGATTAGACAATTACAATCCCCTTCGGATTTAAGGATTTAAGTCAGATGTTTGTATAATTCCCCACAATAGCGGAAAAACAGAGGATTTCAAAGAAAATACTCTACGCTGAAGACAGCGTATTAAACAATGTGCGAGTTAACGTAGTTATTGAAATGCCGTGAGATCAACTCAATTCTTCGCAATCATGCTTATTCATTCCCATAAACCGAGTTTTTACGGGTTTCAAATAGCTTACGCCGCTCTTCCAAATCTGCTCTCTTTTTGCGCTCTTGCTCATTTAGCTGATCTTGTTGCAGCTTTATCCTTTTATCATATACGTTTGCGTCCAGGGAGGCGTACTTGCGCATGAAAACAATAGCAAATGCGGTTATGGCAGTCATCGCAGCAGCAAACGATAGCAGCAGTCGCATGTCTGAAAAAAGGTGTGAAATAATATCGATGAAATCTTGCAAAGGAGCCTTTCGATTCTACTCACTGTCAGTAGATTTTCTTAGTGCCCGCGGTTAATAAGAGATGATTGTTTAACTAGATATCGCAGATGCCGGGCATCCATCTAAGCATGCAGAGCAATCAATGCAGGAATACGCATTGATTACCCGTTTACCGTCCTGCTCACTGATTGCACTCACAGGGCATGTATCTTGACATGTCCCACAGTTAATACAATCGTCCGAAATTGAGTAAGCCATGGTTTTCTCCTTTCTTTATTATTTCACCAGATGGTGAGCTGTGATGATTTGTTGATCAAATGCTTTTTATAGGATTATTGGTGTCGATTTTACTTTACAGATAATATGAAGTCATTGCACGCAGATGTAATTATCTCCCTCCTGGGTTCGATGCACCTTTTGATTTCTTTGAACAGCAGCATCAGGTCGATAGGCTTGGTAACATAGCCATCGACTCCTTTATTCATGATACGTGTTTTCTCTTCGCGCAAGGCATGAGCAGTAAGAGCAATTATCGGCGTATGATGGCATGTGTCCCGTTCAATTTCCCGTATTGCCACTGTTGCCTGAATTCCGTCAAGGACAGGCATCTGAGTATCCATAAGGACCACATCGAACGAATCCTTCTGCCATTTTTCGAGGGCCTCCTGGCCATTATCCGCCGTAACTACGGTAAAGCCGCTTCGCTCTAATAAGGTGACGGATATACCTGAAGCCTATTGCCTGCTTTGTCCAATTTGAACATCAGATCCGGGATAGCTGCCAGAGTGGCTTCCAGTTCATTACGACTGATGAGCAATTCCTCTTGCAACTGCCTGTTTGAAGTGACGTCCTTGTCAACACCACGATACCCTATGAGGTCGCCAGAGGAATTGAGGAGCGGCACCCCGCTGGTGGAGAGCAGTACCAGGTGCCCGTCCTTATGAATATTCCAGTTTCCAAGGTTCTTGATAGGATCTTTGCGCCGGCATATTTCTCCAAACAGGGTACCGACTTTCTCAGCTTCATCCGGTGGCATAAAATCGAAGAGGGTTTTTCCGATAATTTCTCTGGGGCAATACCCAAGTATTTGCTCTACCTGAGGTGCGCAATAGGTATAACGCCCTTCAGAGTCAACCTCCCAGACCGAGTCCGACATACTTGCGATAATTGAATCCAGAATGCTGTAATTAACAGCAATTTTAATAGTGTGAGTGTCTTCAGATAATCCCAAACTTCAATGGTATCTATCATGAAATCCTCCATTTGAAAACGCAGTTGCAAAATTCAAGGCTGAACGCTCATACATCCGTAGATTTCCAGTACTCGTGGTGGGGGGGCTACGGCTTCTGAAAGGGGGTCAGCTGAACTTATTGATGCTTTTAGCATGCGGTTTGGCTCAAAGATAAAGACAGCTTTCTGTAGGCAGACAGTTTGTCTGCGATTTAAGATGGTACCTGGTAAATAACGTCATTTTTGTGGTCGATAAATGTTAGGAGCCTTTTACCCATTGCATTGTATTCTTCAATGACATGGTGTGTGACGCTTTTAGTGTTTTCCTGGTCAGAATTTTGTTTTGCCGGAAGAACTGATTTATTCCCTATGGTAACAGAATCCGCATTAGTGGTCTGGGGCCGCACGGCGGGACTTTGAACAGATAATAAATTCCTGTTTGCCAGCGTTGCAATGTCACCAACGGCTGCGAGCTTGGGATATATTGACCGATTTATGTAACTTACCGATTTGGCTTGCATTATTAGCCCCAGTATTTTTTTTTGAGTCATAAACGTATTTAGCATCAAGCATGCCAATCCAGAGGTTGCTGTAATATGCTGATATAATAGATGTTTTGCTTTATTGAATGGAACCGTTATCTGGAGAGAAATGACGTTGGTTGGCAAATATTGGATAATTACCAGTAACACCTTAATATTTATATACATTCTGGTATTGGACATAAGTTGGCATTGCAACTTATGTCCTGTTTGTGGATGTTTAATGAATAGAAAAGGTGCCTTTTTGAGGTCGTCTTATTCCATTTTTCATCAGTTTGACATAACTATCTCATTCTTTCTTATGTTCATATTATCTACTCAACTTTCGCAGCTGATTGTACCCGTTGAATGCAGATAAACACTGGCTTTGTTTCTATCCATAAACAACTGATATTCATAATCCCCCCTCCCTTGACGGGAGGGGGTTAGGGGGTGGGTGAAGTTGCAACATGCTGATTTCATGGTAACCTCCCCCCCACCCTAACCCTCCCCCGCAAGGGGGGAGGGGATTTGAGAGAGCGGCAACCCGGTCCCCATGAAACGCTTCCGCCTCTCGACGCCCCTGCTGCTGTTGCTGCCCGCCATCATCGTGCTCGTCGCGACGATCGCGCTGCCGCTCGCCTTCTCGCTCTATTCGAGTTTCACGCCCTATCGGCTGACGCGGCCGGAGACGCTGTTCGTCTGGATCGGCTGGCGAAACTACGTCAATGAATTCACCGATCCCGTGTTCTGGACCGCCTTCGGCCGCACGGTGCTGTTGCTGACGGTGGCGCTCAATCTCGAGATGTTCCTTGGGCTCGGCCTTGCGCTGCTGGTCGAGAAGGTCACGCGCGGGCAGCGCATCATCCGCACGCTGATGATGTTCCCGATGATGTTCTCGCCGATCCTCGTCGGCTTCCAGTTCAAGTTCCTGTTCAACGACAATGTCGGCTTCATCAACAATGCGCTGCAATCGCTCGGAATCACCGAACAGGCAATCCCCTGGCTGATCGACGGCAATCTTGCCTTCTTCGCCATCGTCGTCGCCGAGGTCTGGTCCTCGACCCCGGTGTTCGCGATCCTCAT
>CAIYDX010000234.1 GCA_903925005.1 uncultured Geobacteraceae bacterium | reverse complement strand
TGTAAAATGACAACTACACAACAACCGTGGAAAAACGAATAAGGGTAACGAATTTAGGTATTTGGCGCGTTTGCAGGGCTCGAGAATTGTTCAGAGAAAGTGGAGCTAAGGTCCGCTGTCCAAATCTCTGCACCGCCACCAATCGACAAAAAAGGTCAACCATATCAACTGGTTGGCCTTTTTGCATTTTACGAGTTCACGTACGGTACACCGCAATGGACACCGGAGCGTAAAATGTCATATCTACTGCAAACACCCAAGAGCTATTATTTCAGAATGAAAGTTCCCATTGACCTCCGAGATGTGATAAAAGCACGGGAAGTCAAGAAATCGTTGAAGACACTGAACAAGCAACGGGCGGAACGAATGGCGTTCATCTATGCCGCCCAATGGCGCGAAAAATTTGAATCACTCAGGGAGCCGAAAATGACCTATCCGTTCACCACTATCAAAATTGCCGGTGTGGAGAAGAAACCAGACGGCACTATCAGTTTCGGCACTATTGAAATGGATCCAGACAAGCCGGAAGCTGAAACTCTGCTGTTCAAAAATATTATGCAACAGTTAGAAGCATCTTTGCCGTCAATGCCACCAACATCTCCTGCAAATTTTCCGGCAAAGGCCACGTCCGGTATGCTCCTTTCAGTGGCAATGGAAAAATTCCTCCATGAGAAATGCGAGCTGAACCCAAAGGCAATGCATCATTATCAGACAGAAGTGCCTGACGATTTCAAGCTGATTATCCGTATCCTTGGCGACAAACGAGTAGATGAAGTCAACCGTGACGATGCTATCGCACTGTTCGGCACGTTAAAGCAACTACCCGCCAACCTCAATAAGGTCAAACGGTACAAAGGCAAGACGATCACTGAAATACTGGCACTGAAAGAGAAACCAAGGGCGGAATCGACGATTAACGGCGTCATGGTCAATGCTTCTGCGCTCTATGGTTGGCTAACAAAACGTGACCATGTGAAACAGGATTACTTTGAAGGGTTGCGAGTGCCGCGCAAAAAAGGTGGCCGCGAACGGCTGGATGACACCGACCTGCTGAAGATATTTGGTGACTCCATATACACAGAGCACGAATACAAGTACACGTATCAATACTGGTTGCCGCTTATTGCACTTCATTCCGGTATGCGCATGAATGAAATATGTCAATTACGATCAAAAGACATAATCGACGAAGACGGCATTCTGGTTATGCACGTTGTTGAGGATGGCGATGATATGTCCGTTAAAACAGATGCCGGTATTCGTCGTATTCCTGTACATCCGATGCTGTTGCAACTCGGTTTCGGCGATTTCCTCCAATCGCGACAGAATGCAGACTGCCTGTTCGATAATCTGCCGGTTGCAGAAGATGGGCGGCGGTCAAAACGAGCATCGCGGTGGTTCTGCCTGTTTCGGCCAAAGGTCGGTATGACTGAGAAAGGGAAAGACTTCCACTCCTTCCGGCATACCATTATCGACGACCTGAAACAGAGCGAAGTGAACGAGAGAGTATTGAAAGCATTGGTCGGCCATGCTGACCAGTTATCAGAAGATGTGCAGAAGGACGATATCACGATGGATCGTTACGGCAAAAAGTATAAAGCAGAGATACTGAATAACATGGTGTGCCTGTTGGATTACTCTAGAGTTTTAGGAGGGGTAGTTCCGTGGGCATCTGGCACACAACCTTATACTAACGCGAAAGCGGCTTCCGTGACAAGTTCCACTGTGTTGAATACTGCAACAGTCCCGTTGGTTGAAGTTCAATCAGGTGACAGTCATGAGAGGATATTCGGGCGTTCACTGGAAGCTGCAAGGAATCATTGACGCAGAACGTCATATAAATTCTATCCAAAACAAAACCGGGCCTTCCTGATGAACAAAAGGGATGCCCGGTTTACCATTCGCTCCGGCATACCATTATCGACTACCTGAAGCAGGGGGAAGTGAACGAGCGGGTATTGAATGCGCTGGTTGGCCACGCTGACCAGTTATCAGAAGATGTGCAGAAAGACGACATTACTTTTGATCGCTACGGGAAAAAGTATAATGCAGATATCCTGTACAAGATGGTGTGCCGGTTGGATTATTCAAGGGTGCTGGGTGGAGTGAAAAAGTGGGATGTGAATTGAGGAGTGATTGATCTGCAAAATGCGCAGTTAAATTAAATAATATTTAGCTACACAAATAGTTCAACTTTCTAAGACGACCACTACCAAATGCTGGGAGGATACATGGAAGATAACAAGGTAAGCAATTGGATTTCAGGCATAATAATAGGTTCTATTACAATTCTAGTTATTTCTTTTATATTCTATTACTTACTACACGACTGGAAAGGTTGTGATTTAACAACAAAATTAGGCACATTCGGAGATTTTATAGGTGGAACGACTGGACCGTTATTGTCTACCATGGCAATATTTGGTGCATTGATTGCTGTTCATTTATCTACAACTGAGTTGAAACTCCAAAGAATAGAAAGTAACAAATCTGATATTTTTCAAATCATCAGCGTCATCCATTTAGAATGTATTACCTTATTAGAATGTGATAAAAGATATAAAGACGACCTATTGTCACAGGATGAACCAGTAATTCCATTTCTAAATCAAGTATGATATAAATGTCTCATTCTCTTTATCCGGAGGTG
>CAIYDX010000233.1 GCA_903925005.1 uncultured Geobacteraceae bacterium | reverse complement strand
ATGCCATCCGACTTAACACTCGCAACGTTTCCATTTGATTCAGTCATCTTCAGTCTCCTCTCGTAATACTACGTTGACGAGAGGAACCGAGATCTTAGGTGACGATCATGTCAGAACTGCATCATCTGTTTCTGATGAAGAATTATAGACTGTGACAAATATGCCGAAGCCGGAGCACTTCAAAACAAAGGAAGAGTTTTTCTCAACTCTCTATCACGAGGCAATTCATTCCAGTGGGCACGAAAGCAGACTGAACCGAAAAAACAGCGGCGAAGCGCGCACCTTCGGCGACGAAGCATACAGTAAAGAGGAACTGGTTGCTGAAATGGGTGCATCATTTTTATGTGCTCGGGCCGGTATTGAAAACACCACTATCGACAACAGTGCCGCCTATATCCAGTCCTGGATGAAGGCACTCCAGAATGACAAAAAGCTACTCGTTACCGCTGCAGGGCAGGCGCAAAAGGCGGCCAATTATATCACCGGTGACATTGAGGCTAAAGTCAAATCACTTGAAGCAGAACCTGTTGCCGCCGCACTGCCTGCTACTAATTCAGCGAGGCAAGATATCCAGAAGGCTGTTGACGATGGGCGCATACCATCAGCTTTGGTAGCCGCTCTGCAAAAGCCACATTTTGGCTACACCGATGAAGCGCTCATTTCGGTAATCCTGAACTTGGCGGAAAACCCCAATATCGAATTGATCGCAAAGTGTGTGGTCAACGGTGTTATCACTACCCGGGAAATTTTGGAGAACATGCTCATAACACCGGCTGCACCGATGAAAACTGTATCAATCGGAAGGTGATATCGTACCTACCCTGACCGGCGATGGCTTTATAGCCGTCTCCATGGTTTCTGTGAGATTTGCTTTGCAGCCTTTGCAACCTGACACTCCTCTACTCCAACAAGCTCTTGTGTTTCAGCAACGGAAACCAGATAGTCGCGACATTCATTGAGCTGCTTCGACATCGGATTGTAAAAAAAGCTCCCACCACGAACCATCGCTAACTCCCTGCAATCAATAACATGTCCCGATTCTTCAATCAGCCATTTAACCATGGTCAGGTTACCATGGTGAGAAGCCCATTGCAGTGACTCAACGCATGCTCCCGGTTTGATTTTTCCGGACTCATTGATCCAGCGTAGCACATCAAGACGATTGTCCCTGGCCGCCGCCAGAAATGCGGCAAGCCAGGGGTCAGTGACTGACTCCTTGATGATGTTGGGAGTATGCAGTGACGGAAAGTAGTGAAACCGGGTACTCAAGTATTTGATCAGCGCCCACGGCTCTTGTCCGGGAATCGCCCAGCTCAGATTGCCGGTCATGGCAGCTGCGGCCAAGCCATACAATGATATGGTCGTAGGATCTTTCATATTGCTCCCATGCACTTCAGATATATTTTACCGAATGAGGTTGGACTATCGAATCTATCTTGTATCAACCGTCACTTCCGGATTCTGACAACTGCCTTACGTGCTAACGCCTGATCCACCAGAGTGGTTTGGCACGCTGGTATAATCAATTCGATCTGACTGGTAGCGGCATGAGTGCGTTCCGAGTGCTTTTCTACAAGCTCAAGTCTTGTACGAAGCAACACGGCAGGGTGAGACTGTTTTACCTTTGGCGAAACCGAGGTCAGCCAGAGCGCAATGGTGGCAATTAGTGCAAGCCGTGTCGCCTGTACACCGGACACTGCCGGTGCTGTTCCATGTATCGATGCTGAAAATACTTTCATTACGCCCCCTCGCAGTTGAAGTTATTTTGTCATAAAAGTTAGTCGTAAGAGCTGCACTACACTGTTTTAATAGGAGCACACTATGAATATGACGGGACCACAAATGCCTGACTTGGTAACCCCGCGAATGCCGTTAACCCCGTACAACGGATTACAACCAACCCAAAACATTGCCGTCGACAATTCTGTAAACGGCACCTGGCCTGGGGTCTATCCTACCGGAGATCGCTTACTAGATTATGCCCAGTGGCATATGAACCGTTTCGGCGGTGAAGACGGCACCTGGTTGTTGTTATTTGCCGTGATGGGAGCATATATCACCGGAAAAGCGATGTATAACCATCTGTATGTTCCGCAACGGTTCGGTATTTCCGAAAAAGCCATTAGCGACGCAGTCTACAAACACGACCAGAAGATTGCCGCACATGCCAATATTGCTACACTTCAGCATATGAATCTCCAGCATATCAAGATGGATCAGGCGCTATCTGACCTGGTCGTTGACGACGCGCTGCGTGGTCTGGTTGGACCGGCGCAGCTTGCCGAAACTATCCGGTGTCATGAATCGTTGCGCAGTAAATATTTGAACCTGACCGTTGCCCAGAGTGATGGTACCCAACTCTCTGCTACCAAAGAAGACAAAGAACAGCTCCTAGCGGCTGATATTCACCAGCGCGGCCAGAAGTGCCTGAATGCCTCCTCGAAAGGCTCTCCATATTACTACGTCCGCCCAATTACTGATGGTGACGGAACCGCCACCAAAAAAGCTGATGTTGTCCTTGTCTCAAGCGCTCAATTGACCGTAAACCTGATACAGCGAGCGAAATTCGATTCATCAACCGATCAACTTAACTCCATCAAGAACGCGATCAAACTGCGCACCTTTGAACAGTTTGCAAAAGCTGAAGCAATCATGGCCGGGCTTCACGCACTGAAGCTCAATCAAAAATATGATGAGGCAGACTACCATCAGCAAATCAATGCGCATGTAGATGAATCGTTGCAAAAAGGAAATCTCACCGATCTTGTTGATACGGCAGCACGCCGCACAGCAAAAACACGTCAGAACAGTGGAAACGGTAGTCGAGCTACCGCAACTGATGACGTCTACCGTTTGGCGCTCGCTCACGCCTTCAGCATCAATGAGAGTCTGGTAAAAGCTCCGGTAAATCCTGATGGCTCAATAGATCTGCAGCAACAGGTAAAAAACCGCCAGGCATTTGACAGCGTTGTCGCTGGAAAACTTGAACATTCAGAAGTGTCACAGCTCTCCGAAAAGTTCCAAACCGCTATGGCTCCGTTACTCCGGCAGCAGGCAGTGCGGATTGCCAAAGAGGTGGAACTAATCTACAGCGCCAGCACATACGATCCACAGATGGCGGACAAAGCTCTCGGCTACCTGAAATCTGAACTTTTACCGGATTCCGTAGCGGAACTGCTTGATGCAAAAACAGCAGGCGAATTCTCACGAGCGGCATTTGCAGATGCTCTGCTCATCGCGCTGCAAAGCGACCGGCAGTTTGGTGGTGAGTTCAAAAATCCGGTTGATAAGGCGGTGGCAGAAGCAAGGCAGACGGTTGTTGAAGAAGAGTTCCGTCGCCAGAATATCGATGCCGGCACTGCCTACATCGGCGGTATTTCCGTGATTGACACACCGCGCAGTGAAACCTGCGCTTGGATAGCCGCACAGACTGAGATCATTTCCGCCATCCAGGGCGCTGATTATGTAAAAACTCAACTTGGTTCGATCCAGGAGAATGTACTTGCTTCCTGTTCGATCCTGACAGAGAGCGTCAACGTCATTCGTGAAATTAAGGAAGATCATGGATACCTGAACTCCGTAGAAAGAAAGATTCGTCTGGCAGCGGCCAAAGAGCCATTGTGTGCAGCAGAAGTAGTGCAGCAGGTTTGGCAGCGTTACCAGGATCTTGCCGTTGTCCGCGAAGAGTTGACCAGAGATGCTCTGCAGGATCCGAAAAAGGTGCATCTGTATCCGAAGAAGGTGGAAGAATTCCAGCAGTACGTGACGAACGTGACCCACTCTACAAAAGTCCAGATAAATGGCGAAATGTTTTCCATGGATCAAATACTGAAGAATCTTGTGGAGCCAGCCATGTTGCGTATCCATGAAGAGTGGCTGAAATCGGCACACCGCAGCGGCGATTGGCTCCATACGCTGCAACAGGCCGGTGTCCTGTCGAAGCAGGAGACTGCTGCTGTATTCCACGGTGGTGTTCTATCCCAAAGCTCATTGCAGCGTATCGAAGCAGCGCGGTCCGGCTTTATCGCCACCAAAGTTGCCGCACTGGTCCAGCAGGAAAATCAGCAGCAGATTCAGTGTAAATCCGAGATCAACACCGTTGATTCCGGGATTCAAAGTCTGCAACAGAAGCTTGAGCAGCTACAACATAATCCTGATACGGTGCAAAACCGGAACTGTATCACCGCCATCAGCCAGGAGCTCATCGTCAAGCAGGCAACCAAAGCAAAGCGGGGGGAACAACTGGCTAACAGCGTCATCACAGTAACTACCCTGAATGCGTTCAAAAATGACGGTTATATTGCCGCTGCCAGGAATTGTCAGCACATTGCCGAATTGATCGCTCCTGCAGCGGGTGAATCACCAACAGAGCTGGTTGGCAAGCTGATATCTCATTCCTTCCTGAAGCCCAGCTCTTCAGGAGGAGCTTCAACCCAGATACTGAAGCTGGCAAACGCCCTGTCAGCACACCACATCCATGATGTCGGTCCATTGTTTGTGCCATCCGAATTCCATGAATACTTGTCGAAGCAGACAAAGCAATCTGTCATGACGCTATACAACGTTCAGAATTTATTGCCGGTCGACAGGTTCAGCGACCGGATGTTTGCCGGAGCACTCCCGGAATTTGCAAAACTAGTCAAAGCGACGACAGAAGCACATAACGCCGAAGAGCTACGCATGATTTCCAAGACCACACGCCGGGAGTTGTATGTTGCCGCATACGAATCTGATAAAGGGCGACCGATTACAAAAAATACGCTGACTGCGTCATTTGAAGAAATCCAAGCCGCGCAACAGATCATTCAACGCACAGACAAAGGCGCATCGATCAGGCCGAGCCTGCGGACGTAAGTGAACATGCAATTATGCTGAGAAATGGACTCATTATAAGTGAGTCCATTTTTTGTAATCACAAGTCGTGGAGTGATTTACGAGCACTTTTGTTGTGGAGCTGGCGTAGATTGTCATGAGTCACGGCAGAGCAGTTTTTACAATCTTTGATGACAGCCAGTAGCGTTTGCTGCACAGCTAATTTCGTTTTTCGTGCCGGTAATTCAAGTTTTGCTGCGATGGCATCGAACGTTGCAACTACATTCCGAAGGCTGTCTTCATAAGCTCCCTCGATTTCACTCAGTTTTCTCTGAAGCATGATGGTCGTCCTCTTTGATGTGTCGGCTGAGTCGAATGATTTAGATACTGTCAGCCTCTTCTCAAGTTCGCTATTAACTATCCTCAGCATCTTGAGTTCCTCCTGAAGAACCACACTGTCGTGATCACCGCCACTCACAACGGCTCCAATTTTATCAACCGAGGAGATGGTGTTTTGACAACAAACCACCTCCGGATCAAGTGTATTCAGATGTGGTCGGATGTACCTGGCAACTGCCTCAATCAGGAATATCCGCACCGCTTCCGTGTCAGACAGCTTCCGAAAACTTGGTCGCGATTGCTTTAGCTCAGAGAGACGCTCCGCTATCAAAATTGGCATCCATAGGCCAACGGTGATTGTCCGCTGCGGTTCAAAAAACCGCTGTGGCGGAATCACCGTAGAATGGCCCATAAAGTCATCCTGCGAGAGGTTCAGCGCAAAAGCTTCGACCAAGCGACAGGCTACCCGAGTTTCAAATGGTCGAGGCCACTGACTCGCAGTTTTCTTCAGAAAATTGCGGATGTCATCAACATCATACGCGTCGATCGGGACGGTCAGGGTACGGTAATTCTGATCGTGCTGATGGACACGAAAATTCTTGTTCACAGGCAGCGCCAATACTTTTTTCTGAAGTTTTGGCGCCGCTTTTTTCCGCGCATACCGAAGCGGTTTCGGCTCAGTTTTTCTTGCAGGGTGTGCTGACTCACTCGCCATTTTAGTATCCTCCATCCTCCGTAGCATTCTGATGCAACTCAGCTCTTAAGCCGGAAATTACACGCGACAGCAGTGAAAGTGATGCCAAGGCAGCATTGCTGAATCAGGACAATAAAGACAGCGATGAGCGCAACAGCTATGTGGCGCGTTCGTTGGACTCCGGACTTGGCATTTAATTATTTTGCTACCCCTGGAATCCCCCGGACTCTTACCCTTCATGCATTTTGCATGAAGGAGTTAAGGTGCCATGTGTTTTTGATGCTGTTTTTCGACTATCTGCTGCTTTCCACAATATTTCTTCCATACGAACATTTTCATACGGCCAGCACATGAAAAGGACGAACGATCGAGCACTTTTACGCTGACATTTGTTATGGAGCGGGAAATTTTCCATACCGCCCAGAACATACCGACTGGACAACTATGACAGCACACAACGGACGACAATTATGAAACTGGCACCGTGTAAATCAAACGAAGGAAGTGCATCTTGGGCGGTTTCTTACTTGCTCAGAAAAGACGAGACAGGGCTCATCTTCACGACGAAAATCATGCAGGACCCAACCTTCAAGGATGCAATTACCGAACTTTTACACGCACAAAAACGGAACTTTTTTGGCGGTAAAATTCGAATGAGTCCTGATCTGTGGGACCGGAGAAATGAGCTGATCCAGACAAATTCGGCACCGTTTCATTGTGTCGGTACGCGCGAAGTGAAGTCACTCGGTAAGCTCATCAGGGACATGGACACAACCATGCAATTTCAGGAGAAGGGGTGCCATTTCCGGCTGTTTATTGAACCGCTCAAGCTTCCGGACATCAGTGACCCGGATGGCGTGGCAAAAGTATTGAAGTCGGTTGAAGCAGTCAGAGACCTGTTTCCGGAAAATCTCCCGGCAGTGTTCACGCTGCATACCGGTGGCGACAAGAATGCCGGACAATCCTTCACGATTGAAGAGGCTATTCGACTTCAGAAAAACGTCCACATTCAAGGCCTGATTGCGACCAAACCGTGGAAAGGTATCGACTACTCCGTTCAATCGCCATGGATTACCGGCTGGGACAGCCCGGTCGGGATGGTTGCGCCCAAAAAAGGGCATGAGCAGTTGATTGGTGACCTGGCGGAATTGGTAGAGAAAACGACCACGGCGGTTATCGGCACCGCTTTCAAAAAGCACACGATGCTCATTGAGCAGGATGACAGTACGAAGCTTCGCGTCGCTATCGATCCGGACAGACCGCTACGGACCTTTCACACATCGGCAGCAGCAAAGTTCATGCGTCGCTACAGCAATGAACAGCTTCACAATATTCCGCTTGATTCCATCAGGAACCCTCGAGTTCGTGAGGAGGTCCGGCAGGTTTTGGCTATAGATTCCTATGACAGACAGAAAATTATGGATTCCGGGATGACCAGGGAAGACCAGGCGATACCAAGGCGAGTTGTGCTATCAGCTGCTGCGGAGAAATTCGTCAAACGTCACACCGCTGAGCAGCTTCAAAGCCTTGATCTTGACACAATCCGCAGCCAAAAAATCAGGACAGAAGTTCAGAAGTATCTGCAGTCGTTATCAATAGTCACAAAGCACAGTACTCCGGTTCACAGTACACAGATACATCTGGAAAACCACGCAATGATGGCAGAACTGGACGAGAGCTTACGTTATCGACTGGGATACGTAGACACAGGTCATGGATCACAGAGCAAAGAGCACAGTACACATGTTCACAGTACACAGATCCCGCAGATACCAAGAGATCTGCAAATTTATGTGGAAGTGTATTCGTTTGGTGAAGGAGCATTTGAAGCACCGGACTGGCACTCGTTGCTGGCAACAAAAGTGGAAAAACTGTCGGCAAAGGTTGAGAAAGGCAAATCCTATGAGCTGGCCCGTAATCCGGCAGCACATGAAAGCTTTGATGAATTTCTTGAACGACGAGCTCAAGGGAGAGAGCTTGAGCAGCTGTTGGTGCAGGAGCAGACCAAGCTGGCGCAAGAAACTGCCAGACAGGAAGATGCCAAACTGGACAGAGTCATCGAGTTGTCAAATCAACTGACGGCCCCTCAGCCACTTTTGCAACCAGTACGGCAGGTCAAGAAGGTTCCGAAGCTGTGACGCATATCATATCAAACGGAGCCAGGACTCCGGACAAGGAGAATTACCATGGGATTTAGACCGATGTTGTATGACCCAATGTATCTCGGCAGAGACCAGACACCGACTGTCAAGGACGTGGTCGAGTTCTTCGACAAAGTGAACGCCGGGCAATCTGAAAAACCAAGGAATCTGGCTGTACTTCTTTCTGAAGCTGAACGAGTCGCCTTTTTATCATTCTATGCATCAGCGGCTGGTGAGACTCTGGCAATTCTCCAGCGTGAAATGATTCTGACACTGGTGACCAGGCAGTTGATGAAGGAGGAGAGATTCTCCGAAGAGCGTGCGCAGATCGTTTCACAGTACGGTGCATCAAAATACAGCATCGCTGAAAATGACGCACAGGTTCCGCCGTACGACTTTATTCTACGAACCGCCTCAGAGTTGCATTTCAAGCTTCTGCAGGAAATGTACATCACCTCCATGGAACTTCATCAGGAAGATTTTGGTGCGCTGTTCTCATCCAACGGTTGCATTCACGATCCAGACCTGGTGTTCGCTCGTATGCAAGATCCCACTTTCCGGGTTTCCGATGAACAGCGTACAGAACACTTCTCCAAAAATCGGGATACCGCCTTCAACCTGATGATGAGTTTCGGTGGCTACATGGTTGAGCAAGAAGCTATAAACCCAAAGGTTAAAATGATGGCAATGACTACGGTGTACCGCGTTCTACAGGGTGTCTTCGATCCTGAAACGCTCAAGCAGGCCGATGTTCAGACAGATCTGAATGACAAAGTAAAGAAAATCGGCGCGAAGCGGTAATCGTCTGTAACCGACAAATCTGCAGGAGGCACCAATGGTAATGACATCGAGACACGTGACATTGTGGGAATTTACCCTGCTAACCGCTGTATTCATAACCAAGGTAGTTGTTGCTACCGCGCTCTTTTGCTTTGTCTATTGGCTCTTTCTGAAGCTGAAAATGAAACTGCAAGGCAGGAACTGCCAATGAATGACCAGAAGATGAACCCGAATACGGCAATTGCTGCTGTTATTGTACTGGTCTCGGTCTTTCTGCCAGCCTACTTTTTTGATTTCCTGCTGCCAGGGGTACGCGCAACCGTGCTGAGATATGATGATTGGGAAATGTGGAAGTTCTGGTACGAATGCCTCCTGAATAACCATAACGGCGTCCAGATTTTCCAAGCCTTTTCTGATCTCGTTGACAAAGCCAAACTGGTCCTCTGGACGGTAACGACAGTGGCTCTTCCATCCGGTGGACTATTCGGTATGTTGCTGTGGAATAAGAAGCAGCATTCGAAGATAACGGCTTTGCAAACCAGCGCAGTTTTTGCAAAACTCAAAGATCTTAAGGAATATCAGGGGACTGATGGACTGATACTGACCAAAAACGTGCAGATGAAACTGAACACCTGCTTCACCCATTTACTGGTGATTGGACCGACCGGCTCTGGTAAAACACAATCATTTTTCCTGCCGAATATCATGAAGCTCCCGCCAGAGTATTCAGCAGTTATTACCGACCCGAAAGGTGAACTGTTCCAGAAGACCGCAGCACATCAACGCAAACTTGGGCGCATCCCTGTACTTCTGAAGCTGGACGTCAAAGAGAACTCCGTCTGCTGGAATCCGCTTGATGTTCCAAAGGATTCCGTCACCATGGCAAAAATGTGTACATCAATCATCAAGAACAAGGGCGGCGGCGGAAGCGGTGGCGGAGGTGGTGACCAGGATTTCTGGGATTCCACAGCCATCGATTTGCTGCTGGCAATGGTCTACGTGGTTAAAGCGTTACCGAAGGGACCATCAGGAACGGAGAGAACCTACGGCAACTTCAAGAATGTTTACGAGATTCTCGGTGGCTGCTCATTTGATGCTATGCTTGGCCTTGCCAAATTTGCGGTGGCAGAACTTGGTTGCCAGGATGTTTTGAGCCGAATTGCGTCGTTTGCCGATTCTGTTGCACCTGAAGATACACGGAACTCAACACGATTCGTACTCAAGACTGCGCTCTCACCATTTATGATTGACGACGTTGCCTGCATTACATCCCTGACTGATTTTGACTTCTGCGATCTGAAGCGCAAGCCAATTGCACTCTACATCTCAGTACCTGAACACAAAGTAGCCGGTCTTGCACCGGTCATATCGACTCTCTACATGCAGATTTTTGATTCTCTTCTGGAGATGGGTGAAGGTGGTCGTCCGGTGTTCTTCCTGATGGATGAGTTCGCCAATATCGGTAAGGTGATCGGATTTCCGCAGTATGTGGCAACAATTCGTTCAAGAAACCTGTCTGTGGCGGTTTGTCTCCAGTCGGCAGAGCAGTTAACTCGCAATTATTCCGAACCTGAAAAACAGGAAATCCTGAACAACCTGAAGGTGACTGTAGTCCTTCCCGGCCTGAAGGAAGAGAAGTCATTACAGTACCTGCAGACCATCGGAGGGAAAATAGCGGAACTGGGTAAACCGTCAGCACAGGAAGATGAGCGCGTTATCACCAAAGACCGGTTACCACTCCATGAAATCCGTGAAATGGAGGATAATTACGATACCGGAGTTCACGAAGCTCTGGTGATTTTTCCGAATAAACCGGCGTACAAAGATCGCCAGAGGCGCTCTTACTCAGACCCTGAAATAAAAAAGCTTCTTGATACCTGCGGGAAGACTGAATTCCCGGTTCGCGATCCAAAGATGTGGGAGGATATTCAGAGCAACTGCTTTCTTACCGCCGGAGAAAGAGTGTTACTGGATGTAGTTGGCGCATATATCAATTATGACGGCGCGATCAGCAAGATTCCGGAAGCAAAAAAGTTGGACATTTTAGCCAAATTCAACGAAGTAAATTCTATATGCACCCTGCCAACCGTTATGTCCATTGAAAAGGGTGCTTACATTGAGGCGGAAAAACATTTCGAACAGCACGGTTCAAAGCTTGTTGATCTAAAACAAAAGCATGTTGTCGTGTCAATGACAATTACCAAGCGTGAGACGATCAAGGATGCCTTCCGGATTATGTCAGTGACGAGAGATTTCCAGGGCGACATTGTCGAAGCGCTGAACAGACTTGTATTCACCGCAAACACAGGATATGCAAGCATCACATGGATAAGCCGAATTGACAAAAATCGGATAAAAGTCGAAGAGCCGGACACGCATGCAAAATATGCGCGGAGGATTATTGAAACAACCTTTGTCTGGTCGATACGCGAAGATTTGATGAAACTAACGAAGGCAAATCATGACCAAGAGGCTCAAGATGAGCAGGAAGGTCGGGATGATCAACAGGCATAACGTGAAAAACCATAAAGACCATTTTGAAGTTAAAAGTGTACGAGGTACATGGGTGATACACTGGCTTCAGTGCCAGACGACTTGGTGCGGAATCCCCAGCCAGACGCTTTACACGAAATCGGTTTGGCCAAATGATTCGATCATTGAGGTTGATCAGGAGACAATGCACGCGGTCGGTCCTTTACCTGTTTGTGAGTGTTGCGGAGAGACAAGTCGTCCGAATATTCTGATGTTTAACGACTGGACGTGGCTGTCGTAGAGAGCTGAAGCTCAGAAACGGGCTTTGGATGCGTTTCTAGCTGAGCATGTTGACAAGCGTGTAGTTGTCGTTGAAATGGCTGCAGGCGCGGCGGTGCCGACGATTCGCGCAAAATCGGAGTGCTTCGGCACCGAGATGAAGCATGCTACCGTGATTCGGATAAACCCACATGATCCAGACATCATCGCGCCGAATATTTCGTTGCCAGCGGAGCGTTGGAAGGGTTGAGGCGGATTGACGCAGGAAGGGGTGAGTCGGAAGCGTTATTGATTCTGATTAGCGATCAAGCTGTTTTGTGCGAGCAGCAGCAGAGCGATTGGCGATAGGACCGGGCACTAGAAGGGAGGGCGGGTCTTTCAGCGATGGAGGACCCGTTTCGAGTTACAACTTGTACCGTTTTTCGGTTTCCTTAGCGTTTTGAAAATGTTCGAGTTCATCTACAATATTCGGGTTTTCTCGGATAGCTTGCATCGACACACCAGATTCAGTCAATGATTTTATAGCATTCAAAAACTTAGGTATCTCCGGATGCCCATGATGAGCCCATTCTACAGCAATATCAGATACAAAACCGGATATCTTAATCTCTTGCCCAGATTTAAAAAACAACCATTTAATCATTTCAATACCACCACTATTGACGGCGTCGAACAGAACACCTGTCACATCAACTTTCTGCCCAGAGTGATAAACCATCCAATCGATCAAGTCCACTTCACCGCTGACGACAGCATTCGCAACAGTACTGTTGAGGTTGAGCTTCTGCCCAGAGTCGCATACTATGTGAATCGGCGTGCAATATTGACCCACCTTTAGCCTAAATCGGCGTCCAAAATTGACCCACCTCAGCACCCTCCTCCATACTCTCTTGATTATACAAGAGAGAGGAGATTTAAGGAGATGCTGATCGTGGAAACTATT
>CAIYDX010000232.1 GCA_903925005.1 uncultured Geobacteraceae bacterium | reverse complement strand
GTTCTCCTTTTACAGCAGTGGTTTTCTTGGTCGAAACCCATAATGCCGGATTTGAAGACGGGATGCTCTTTATTCGTTAACCGGGTAGCTGTTTAGACTCCATATTTTCTGAAATCTACCCACGGATTCTGCGGAAGAACCCATATATCATTCATTTCAACATGTTTTTTTAGATATTCAAAAGTATGTGGAATTGGCTCAAAGGAATACACCTTATCAATATTTGGCAGTTTACCAAAATTCAGTGTGTACCAACCAATATTGGCGCCAATATCAAACACAATACGACATTTTGAAACTAAGCTAAAAATAAATTCTCTCTCTTGTGCCTCGGTTGAGTGAAAATTCAAGATCTCAAGCGGGATAAATCTTTTGTCATTTCTATCTAGTAATAACTTTATATCACTACCCTTTACTGTTATATATATTGTATCGTTATCCATATATATTGACTTTATGTCTGTATCTTTTATGTAATCAAAATATTCAAAAAGGACTAGATGCTTCTCATGCATTAAATCAATATATTCAGGCTTTTTTATTTCCCCTGAAACGTACAGATCGTACAACTCCTTTAACTTCATATGTTCTCCTTGCAGTTATATTAAAACATATGTAACAGTTACGCTAATAATTCAACAATAGCTTTCAACCGTTCTTTTGAAACCTTCTTCTACAGAATATTTCAGTTTCCAGCCCAATGCTTTTAATTTACTAACATCTACTGCTGTACGGTTATAATTTACCCTCAAATATTGTCTTGATTCATCCGTTTTCATAACAACTTTCAATTTAAGTTCTGGAAAGACGTCCCGTACAAGTACCCTAGCTAAATCAACAATGCTAATTTCATGATCAGTTGCAACATTATATGCTTCTCCAAGCTCGCCCTTTAGCATAACTGTAAAAAAACCAAGTGTAGCATCCGCCAGGTAGCAAAAGTTCCTCAAAGCTTTGCCGTCACTAAATAGAGTTATATCTTGTTTATTAACTATATTCGAGATAAAATCGGCAAAAGACCGGCCATCATCTAATTTTATACAAGGGCCATAAGTGGTTGCTGGGCGTATTATTTTTACTGGAACACCATATTGATGCATCCAAGCAATGCACATATTTTCACCCATTCTCTTGCTTTCAAGATAGCATGACGCTAAATCTGTTGGGTCTAGAGATCCATAACAGTTTTCCTTTACAGGATAACTCGACTGATCAACGTATCCATGAACACCACTAGTACTAAAATACAAAAAGCCTTTAACCTTTTTTGCTACAGCCAACTTCAATAAATTTGCCGTTCCTAAAACATTAGGTGAAAGTGTGCCGACAGGGTCTTCTTTAAAGTATTTTGGAGTTGCATGACTAGCGGCATGAACTATGTAGTCAATATCATCATTAATGCATATATTATCGCAAACATCTTGAGAGATTAATTGAAGATTTTCGTCGCAATTATAATGCGCAAATCTTGCTCTGGCTTTTTCAATGTTACGTACCAATCCAATGACCCTAATCTTATAATCTCTTGTCTCGTTGAGATAAAGTAGTGTTTCAACCATATATGCTGGCAGAAAACCAGATGCCCCTGAGACAAGGACTGTTTTATTAGTAAAAACATCCCATGCTAAGTTTTCATCGGTAATATATTTTAAATCTGAGTCAATAATTTGATTTCTCATTTAGTTTTTCTACTGAAATAGTTTGTGTGAAGATTTTTTGCGTAATCTAAGTACGCATCTTGCTGGACCGCTTCACGATCTAACGTTTCTCTAATATCAAAGTAGTATTTTCGTAATTCAGTTATAGCTTCATCTTGTGGAGTAAACTTAAAATCACCAATTTCAGAAAGAAGTTTATTGTTGTCACCTGTATACTCAACTCCAATTCCGTCATTTAATATATGTATTTCACTAATGTAATCACTTACATTATTAATCATATTAGCAATTGTCAGCAGATCAATAGATTCTGTTGTAGTAACATTAAATATTTTATTTTTAGTATTATTTATGACAAAGTACTCAACAATGCGTGCAAAGTCATTAATATATATGTAGTCATAAACTACGTTTTGATTAATAACAATAGGCATTTTAAACAAGTTTTTAACAATAGTATTAGAAATAAATTTGTAGCGGTAATCCTCATATTTGCCAAACACACCAAATATTCTCAAACAAACAATATTCTCATTCTTGGTGTCGCTAATATACTTTGATATCAAATATTTAGCATAGCTATGGTCATCTTCAGGAATGTGCTTATCAAAAAACCCTTCTTCCATTTTCTTGTGCCAATATTTACGATCATATTCTGAACCGCTACCTAAATTAATCATTCTCATAGAAGAGGTTAATTGCTTCTGGAGATTAAAAAACATACGTAGGTTATTCTCACAGGTTCCCTTTGGGTAGCTAGTGCCGTCTCTCAGGGTTGTAGCACAATGCACAATTGTATCAATTGAATTTATATTAAAGTATTTTTCTACAGCAACAGAGTCAGTAAGGTCCAACTCATCCATGGCGGGAAATAACACCGAATAGTTTCTGCTAATAAAATAATCCACCAAGTTATGTCCAATAAATCCATCTGCACCAGTTATCAATATTTTCACAAACAGTCCTTCTTCAGATGAATTCTTTTGCATTAAACAGTATATTGCTGGAATTTTTATACCAGCTGTATAACTCAAATATTGCTTGTTTGGGTTCGGTAAATTTAAATTCACCAAATTCATTCGCGAAACGCGAATTGTCTCCTGAATATTCCGGATTTAAACCTTCTTGTTTAACAGTTATTGCAACACCCTTTCCGTCAATATCTTTGATCATTTTAGCCAAAGTCAATAAATCAATACTTTCCCCAGTGCATATATTATAGCTACGTTCCTTTGCCTCATTGTTGATAAATAATTCTGTTATTCTAAGAAAGTCATCAATATATAAATAATCGAAAAACATATTTCTATTAATAGATATATCCAGATTGCTCAAAACCCTACAGATGTTATTCGAAATAAACCTGCGCATATAATTCTCATATTTCCCATAAATACCAAAGACCCGCAGGTTGAATATATTGCGCGGTTTAATTTCGACATCTTTAGCAATTACGTATTTGGAAAATCCGTAAATATCTGCCGGAATGTGTTTGCCAAAATAGTCTTCTTGCATTTTGGGTATATAGTTTCTTAGGTCGTACTCCGAACCTGAACCGACTGTAAGCATCTTGCCAAAATATTGAGAACACCTCTCAATATTAAAATGCATTTTCAAATTTTGTTCCACCGAAGTTGTAGTAACGGCGCAATGGATTACAACATCAAATTTATGCCCGGTTAAATACTCATAAACAGCTTGAGAATCAGTCAGATCCAGTTCGCCACGTTTTGGGCCATAAACATCAGAATAGCGGGTCTGATAATATTCCAGTAAATTCCTACCAACAAAACCGTTTGTACCAGTAATAAGTATTTTCATTTTCTTATCTTTCTTAACAGCATTTCCGTATGATCATCCAAATCTTCCAGACAACACACTACCGGAGCAAGACATTTATTGCAGAATTTAATTTCGTCACGCTTCTTCTCCAGCATTTTAATCTGCAGATTTTTAAGTCCCTCGCCCTGCCATATTTCCAGGGCACTATTTTTTGAAACGTCACCAATAATTACTTCCTTGGCCCAATCCAGCGTACACGGGCTTGTAGTCCCATCAAAATTAAAATGCAGGTACATAAAAGGAAATGGACATACCTCCTTATATCTATTTACTTTCTGACCATACATACCGGTGGTATCGACATCGAATTTATTAATTTCTGCCCATTGCGGAACTACGTTTTCGATAAATATTTCATCACATATATCACCAAATATTTCAAAGAATTTATCCTTGTCCTCTTGACTAAGGCCAATATCGACAATTTTAATATATATTTTGCAATCTTTTCTTACCTCATATAGATTTTTAATATTCTTCACAAACTCTTCCATATTAAGGTTAGAGCCTGTTACTTCTTTGTATTTGTCAGAAGTTATTCCTTCAACTGATATGTTTACTCCGGTAAGCCCTGCATCAATCATTTCTTTGTTTAACTTTGGATTCAACAGAGAGCCATTGGTAAATAATTCAATAATCTCGGTTACGTTCTGGGATTTCATATAACTGATCATCTGAGGCAGCATTGGATGCATTGTCGGCTCACCATGCAAGCCAATCTTTACTTTTCGCATCTTTTGCTTAAATTGTTTTAAATCGTCTGTAATTTTTTTAAAAAGGTCCAGACTCATTGAACCATACTTATACCCTTTTTTCTTCATTGCGTCGGGATCTGACTGAAAACAAAAATTACACTTGAAATTACATTGACTGCATATGTCAATATGCACTGAATAGGGTGTATCCAATGGAATGGCATTTTCCAACTGTGATTTTACTGACGAATATATTCTTGCCCTAACTTTTGCTTTCATATTTTTGCACCCGTACTAGTTAATATATTCAATAAACTCAATTTTATTGTCCCGTAAAGCAGCAACTTCAACGCCAATATCCATCTCTTTCATGGTTTTAAATACCTCACTCGGGTAAAGCCCGGGAACCATGACTATGACTAAATCAACTTTGTTTTCCTTCAAATGTTCAGGTGATACAATTCTGCTATGCATAACCGGCGAATATTTACCGTGTTTGAACTTGGCGGAGTCTACGATATATTCAATGTTATGCAGTCTGCTTAAAGCGAGTAAAGCAAGCGTTCTATGTCCAGCACCCCAGACAGCAACTTTTTTATTTTGATTTGTATAGTTTGCAATGATATTCTGCATATCCCTAATCAGCGCATCAACTTCACTATATTGTTCCGAAATATCCAGTTTTGCCTTCTTTTTCACCGTTACGGCAATATCGTTTTCCTCGTTAATTAGGGAGCATTCCAGCACATCAAAGCCATTTATCTCAAAAGCATGGGTTAAAGTTTTACTGGTAAAATAAGAGAGATGATCAGCAACAAATTCATAAAAACACTTGGTCCTCAATAAATATTCTACATTAGGTACAGTTACAAAACCTACAGCACCAGATGTTGTATTATTATAGATGTTTCTGATAATTTCTCCAGGTTTGGGTAAATGTTCCAGATAATTCAGACAAACAAAAGCATCATAAGGGCCGCAGTTTAAAGTAGTTATATCACCAATATAACCATTAATAATATTACGGCCAGCAATTCGACCAATTTCTACAGAGCTCGGGGAAGCCTCGATTCCAGTCGCCTCCAATCCGGCCTCGATTAGAACATCCAGAAGCTCGCCCTTCCCACTGCCAACGTCTAATACCTTCTTGCCTTTTAAACCAAACGCATTAACCAACTTTTGAATTTGTTGTAATCTTGACTGCCTGGACTTGCCAGAGAGTGTCGCGGCGGTAATTACTTCCTTGAAATAATTAACCGGCTTCATACTTAGCTGAATCAAGCCACAGAATGAACACTGATAAATATCTAAGCTGACACCCTTATCCTCAGCAAATTCATTTTCATCAGGATAATACTGAGCAGCCTTAGGCATTCCATTTAAATTGATTATTGGCTCGGAGTACAATTTGCCGCTGCATAAATGACAGTATTTGGTTGATTTCATAATATTCAGCTTTTCAGGATGTTCAATCGTAAAGGACTGCTCATGGGTACTTGTGAATTGCTTCTTTTCACACTTAAATAGTCTAATGTCATTTTCTTGAATTCAATCAGCTTAGATATCGGCAAATTATAAGGTTTAATATTTGGTAGCCCATTAACCATTTGGCCAATATTAACCTGGCTGACCAATGAATCAACATCGTAAAAGTAATCCTGAATAAAGAGTTTGTCTTTCAAACATTGATCGTACAATCTAGTGCCAGGGACAGGTATCGCATAAAACAAAGAATAGTTATCAAGCGGAAAAGACTTTATCAGTTCATATGTTTCGTTTAACGTTTCTTCAGTTTCTTCAGGTAACCCAATAACAAAATATCCGTATAAGAAGATATGATTGTATTTATTCTTAATAATTATATCTCTTATTTCGTCAATCTTTACATTGTACAGATTTTTACCGATCACCTGATTTCTAATGTAGTCCGAGCCAGTTTCAAATGCCAGGTGCAATCTGGCAAGCCCAGCATTTGTCATAGCATCTAATACTTCTTCGTCCAAATTATTAATATAAACTCCATTTTCTGTCGAAAACTGTATATCCAACTTTTCATTTATAATTAGACCCATTAGTTCCATCAACTTTTTCTTGTGAAGAGTCAAATTATCATCAGTTATATTAAAATAAGTGAGCCCATACTTATCTTTGTACATTTTCATTTCTTCTACTACGTTTTTTGGAGACCTAAAACGTATTTTTTTGCCATGAACCAAATGCATACTGCAAAAATTACAACATTTAGGACAAGATCTACTTGATAGGATAGGAATAGGAGTTTTAATAGGATGATTCTTTGGATTGTGCCAAGTAGTCGTGTCAATATAGTAATCAGAAACATTCAATAAATCCACGGCGGGAAACGGCAGTTCATCCAGGTTTTCAACATAGTTATTTTTGGGGTTAACAGTAACCTTATTATCTTTCCAGAAACCTAATCCATCAATATCTGCAATCTCTGACTGTTTATTTGCATTCAAACAATCAAGCAATTCAACAAATGAAGTTTCTCCCTCACCAATAACTACATAATCAATAATATCCTTGTACTGATTCAATATCTGCTCGGCATATATAGTTGGGTGTATACCACCTATTACGACTTTGATACTTTTGTTTAAAGATTTGACACGTGTGGCTAAATGTACGACTACCGGATATAGTCCGGAATATAGACAATTTATCCCAACTACTGATATTTCATTCTCAATTATCTTATCTTCCATGATCTTAGTAAGAAGTATTGCACCATCATTTTCAAAGGTATCTGGCATATCCAAGTGACGCTTTTGCTGTTCTAACCTCAAATCTACAAGCCTTACATTGTGTCCGGCTTTACGCGCAGCAGCACCTAAATATGTTATATTTAGCGGGATCCGTGGCTCCTCATATTTATTATTCCACTCTAAGATTGAAAATGGAAAAATTAATAATACATTCATTTTAATTGTCTTCCCTTACAATTTATCAACTACATAATTAGGATTTGATTTCAGAATCCGCTCTTCAAGCATGGTGATCCGCTTTTCATCTTCATTGCGAATACGGTGATAATACCGCCTTTTACTTTTCAGCCATTGTAGTTCGAACTGGATGCCTACGGCAAGTCCGTCAGCAATATTTTTTACTGCTGATTTATGGTAAACAAGTTTTCTTGTTTCAAATTTATCCAAGAGATTTTTTTCTACCAGGTCCTTAACAAATGAAATTGAATCAGCAGAGATTGCGCCACCTAGTGCGGTTTTCAGACCTTTTGCTTTTGCCTTCTGAAAAATATCCGTACAATATTCCAACATTTTGTCACTATTGGCAAAGTCTCTATCCTTACCCAATGAAGCGGTAAAATCGACTCTGCCAATGGTTATGCTGCTCAGCAGACTGATATTTTTTAATGCAAGCATCTCATCAAAATTTTTATATGCAGTAATTGTTTCAATGTTTATTGCAAATTCAATGTCTTTTTGATTATCTTCCGGTATAAATGTATCAATTGCATCCAGAAATTTACTCGCAGCAAAAGCGGTTTCAGCCATAGGAGCAATAATGCCTTTGGCTCCTAAGGAAAGAGCTTCGTACATGTCAGTAACCGCTTCTACTCCGCCTATTTTCAAGATAACAGGTAGATTAGCCTGGGCAGAGACATCTTTTAGTCGCATCAATTCGACTTGTCTGCTGCCTTCGTTTTCATATTCAGCTTTAATTTCGAAAACCCCATATTCTTCTTTTAACTTTTTCAACAGTTCAATCATTTCGTATTCTAGAGCATTCATAACTTCCTCCTTTTCCGGGCGGTTGGGATTAGTGAATCAATCTGTTCACAAACTCTGCAGTTCCAAGAGTTATCCTCTCATAAAATGAATAAATTCCTGAAGGTTTTCCACCACAAGAATACGATCATCATTAATAGGACTATCATTACAATAATCGCTAACTAGCACCGCCTTACATGAGAAATTCAACGCCATCAATATATCACTTTTATACGAATCGCCCACTACTATAATTTCACTATTATCAACATCATATTTTTCAGATATTTTCGCAAGCATATAAGTATTAGGTTTTCCAACCATAAAATCAGGTTTTTTATTGGCTGCGGCAGAAATTGCACTGACAATTGCGCCACAACCCGGCAAATATTTTTTTTCTCCAGAGGGAAAAGAACCATCTTCATTGCAAACAATATATTTTCCGTCTTTCAACAAAACGTTCAAAGCATTGGCAAGCTTTTTATAGCTAAAGTCCGGATCCAGCCCAACAACCAGGTTCTCAGCTGAATCTGCATCTAAAATATTCAGGCCATTACTTTTTATTTCACAGTTTAATCCAGGTGAACCGACTACATACAAATTATCGATACCAAACTCTCTCAAGTAAACTGCCGTAGCGGAAGAGGAAGCATAAACCTCCTCCAATGTACATTCTATACCCAATCCATTCAGTTTATCATGTATTTGACTTGCTGTTTTTGACGAGTTATTTGTAAAAAACACTACCTGATATCTACCCCTTAAATAACTAACAAGCTCCACGGCCCCCGGAATTATCTTTTCACCGACATATAAAGTGCCATCTAAATCAAACGCTATTAATTTAATGTTTGAGAAAAATTCATGCATTGTTTTTATTATCGTCTTTGACAATCATGTTTGAATTAAATTCTTCGCGCTCCAAGAATGGATAAAGATCCTCCAGGGGTTTTGAAATCATCGTCCCGTCAGGTTTCTTTTCAGAGGATAGTTTTGGCATGAAAGTATAGTCACTGGTCAGAACAACTTCACAAATCACGGCTCCTTTATAAGCCAAGACACGTTCAATATCTTGCTCAAGCGTATAGGTTGATTTAATTTGTAAATACTTCATATCGTATAAATCAGCTAATTTTGAAAATTCAGGAAAAGAAACCCCAGACTCTTCGTCGCATCCAATAAAATCACTCTCAAAGAATGCTGTCTGTGTTTGCTTGATCGAACTATAACCCTGATTATTCAGAATGAATATTTTTACAGGCAATTTATAATGTTTGATGACTTGCAATTCTTGCATATTCATCTGAATACTGCCATCACCTTCAATACAAACAACATCGCGATTCGCGGCCAACGCAGCACCTATTGCCGCCGGCAGGGAATACCCCATGGATGCACAACCGGAATTCCAGAATATTCGCTGTCCAGCTTTGACAATGCCTGCTTGAAATAATGCTACACAAGCGGTTCCATTGCCAGCAACTGCAATAGCATGATCAGGCAATTTGTTGGTTAACATTTCCATAAAGAAATACGGGTGAACTGAATGGTTGCTTGGTGTTTTATACTCATCTAACACCACCGGATACTTTTCCTTACGTACCAAGCACCACTCCAGCCAACCTTTATCAGCACTGAAACCGTTAGGGATTTTTTTAAGAAGTTCATTAATAAAAATCTTCGCGTCCAAATTGACTAGAATATCCCCTTTTACAGTTTTTTTATTTAATTCGGCTGTATCGATATCCACAACAATTATACAGGCATGTTTGGCAAATGATGCCCAATTATAGCTAATTTGCCTTAAATTGTTCCGCGTGCCTAAACAAATAACCAAATCCGCATTTTGCAGTGCAAAATTGCCTGCACGGCTCCCCAAGGTTCCTATCCTGCCGATATAATTACCGGATTCAGAGGCTAATAAATCAAAACCATTAAAAGTTGTAACTACCGGAATATTCACTAAATCAACTAATTTCAGAAATTCATTTTTAGCTGCTGCTATTCTGATTCCATGTCCGGCAATCAACACAGGCCTCTTGGCTTTTACCAACTGATCAACAACTGCATCAATAATTGTATCTTCTATTTCCAAAGTAATATTATTTATGTTCGCTTCTGAAAGACTGTTTTCATCAATTAACGCTCCTTGCACATCCAAAGGTATATCCAGCCATACCGGGCCAGGTCTTCCGGAAGTAGCAAAATAAACCGCTTTGTCCAATTCCGTTTTTATCGATTTTGGATCAGTTACCATCTTTGCATATTTAGTTACAGGCTTAACAATATCTATTATATTAATTTCCTGATCACCTAATTGACGCAATTGACTTTCAGGAACAGATGCAATTGTTGTTTCATATTTTACCTGACCGGACAAATACAACACGGGGACAGAATCCAGCCACTGTCCAATTACCCCTGTCAAAGCATTGGTCCCCCCAGGGCCGGAGGTCACACTAACAACAGCCAATCCCCCAGTTGTTCTAGCATATCCCTCGGCAGCAATAGCTGCTCCCTGTTCATGATGATTACATATAAATTTGATCCGTTTCTCTTTCTTTAAGGCATCATTTAAATGCATTGCTCCACCACCGACTACCAGGAAAGCGTGTTTAATCCCATAATCGGCTAAATATTTGAAAACATAATCAGCTACTCTCATAATATTCTCTTTATTTCCTTTAGAAATATTCTCTGTATATATCTTGAAGTGTCAGAAGATTTTTTGGACAAGTATCATGCCACTTTAAATACCCGGCATCAGACGCTGAAATCCCATTATTTTCTGGAACAAATGCAGATGACAATGAACATCTAAACAATATTGAAATGAAATGCCCTCTTATAGGATTTTCATTATTAATTATTTGATTTATTGCTATAGGATTAGGATCGAAATCAACCAATGTGCCTACTTCAATTTCAGCAACTTTTTTAATCCTATCTACAAAAGTCTCTCTAAATCTGATAATACCGCCTGGCAAATGCCAACCTTCTCCGGCATATTGGTCATTACGCCAGGCCAAAAGTGTACGCCCGTTTTCATCTTTTATAAGCAGATCTACATTTACTAACGGCGTCATACTACTAGTGTAATAAAAAAGAGAGTCTGGCAATCCCTTTTCTGGGTTAGGTACCGCTTTCTGTAAAGCATCAATAGCATCGCAAATATTCATATGTTTCATCTACATAAACTTCGTATTTCATCTACCATATAATCAATCATTTCTTCCGTCATTCCCGGATAAACACCAATCCAGAAGGCATCCTTCATAATACGATCTGTTGCGGTCAAGCCACCAATAACACGGTATCCTTTGCCTTCTTTCCGCATCTCGTCAAAACATGGGTGCTTGATCAGGTTGCCGGCGAAGAGCATTCTTGTCTGAATACCTTTATTTTCAAGATGACTGACAACACGATCACGAGAGAGACCACTTCCCTCTCGTACAGTAAGTATGAATCCGAACCAGGAAGGATCGGCGTTTTGAGTAACCTCTGGTAAAACTAATTGACTCTCAAGTGAGCTCAGTCCATCTCGCAATAGATTCCAGTTTTTTTTGCGGGCTTCAATAAATCCGGGCAATTTTTCAAGTTGGGCACAACCGATGGCGGCCTGCATATCAGTTACCTTCATGTTGTAACCAAAATGTGAATAAACATATTTGTGATCGTAGCCAAATGGAAGTTCCCCGAATTGTTGGCCGAAACGATTACTGCAGGTATCGTCCTTGCCGGAGGGGCACCAACAATCGCGCCCCCAGTCCCTGAGCGATTCAACAATCCTCTGTAGCTTGACATCATCGGTGTACACCGAACCTCCCTCGCCCATCGTCATATGATGGGGGGGATAAAAGCTGGATGTGCCAATATGACCAATAGTTCCGGTGTACTGCCAGCGACCGTTGTAAAGATAGCGTGAACCTAGAGCATCACAGTTA
This sequence comes from uncultured Geobacteraceae bacterium, assembly GCA_903925005.1. GTDB lineage: Bacteria > Desulfobacterota > Desulfuromonadia > Geobacterales > Pseudopelobacteraceae > JACRCG01. The sequence goes on along the minus strand of CAIYDX010000232.1, from coordinate 18,654 downwards.
TCCTCAACCAGCCAAAGATTATTCTTGTCACAAAAAGCCCTGACGGCAGCAAGATCAAAGGGATTGCCAAGGGTGTGAGCAATCATGACAGCTTTGGTACGTTCGGAAAGAGCCGCTTCGAGTTGGTTCACATCAATATTGTAGGTTGGCAAACTTACATCAACAAAGACCGGTACTGCACCATACTGGATGATTGGAGCTACTGTGGTAGGGAATGCCGCCGCAACAGTAATCACTTCGTCACCCGGTATGATTCTGCGTTCGCCAAGCTTGGGTGAGGTTAGGGCCATGAAAGCAAGCAGGTTGGCTGAAGAGCCGGAATTAACGAGAGAGCAATTTTGAACACCAAGAAATGCAGCAAATCCTTTTTCAAACCTGTCTGCATAACGACCAGTGGTCAGCCAGAAATCAAGTGACGAATCAATAAGAGTTGTTACCTCTTTTTCATCAAAAACTCGACCGGCATACGGAATACGGTCACCGGGGGTGAAGGATTTTTTAGAAGCAACGTGAACGGTGCAGTGAAAGTTGGCAGTTTTTGCCAGAATAAAGTGGCGTTGAATTTTTTCCAAGGCTTCAGGTGTAAGTTGAGCTATTTTCTTTGTAAGCAGCTTACGATGAATTGAGCAGGCTCTTTTCACAACTACACGTGACCGTTGTATTGTGCCATCAACAACTTCTTCTGGTTCAAGCAGACAATCATATTTGTCAAGTCGCAAAAGGTTGGATGTGAGCGGCAGACAAATAAAATCATCCATCGCCAGCACCTCTATGATAGCAACAGGACGTACTTTTGTGTCTTTTGCATCAGCAAAGACAATCTCGGCCCAGCATACAGCACCGGCAGTTATTTCCATTTCGAGGAATCCTCCGGTCCACACTCTTGATCGAGCAGTTCAAATGTATGCATGGTTTGACTGATTCCGGCTTCTGCAGTGTCATAATCAATATCCCAATCTGCTTCCGGTTCTTTAACATTTGCCAAAGCTGATTCAACCTCAGTTTCAGGAAGCGAAAGGATTACCATCTCTACCAGTTTTGCTGAAAAGCCCGGAGGAATTTTTACATGCAGATAACCGTCTGCTGAGACTCGTTGCGTAATTTTTAGTGCTTGCAAAATGCACATCCTCCATTCCGATGGGTGGGGGAAATACTCTATTAATCAATCTGGGATATCTTCAGTATTGCAGAGACAGGAAAACTCAACTGAGGCTGTTTTGTTCGTAAGTATTTATCTGTTCCAGACTACACATCCGCACATCACCATCCTCAGAGTATACAGTAACCCATTCGATGACACTCTGCAAAGCTTTTTCGAGATCCCATTGCGGCTGCCAGCCAAGCCGCATCCGGGCTTTTGAACTGTCCAACTTGAGATAATTTGCCTCATGGCAATTATCATTGGCGTCTATTTCGTAACACGCACCATTGGCCCAGAGTTCACACATTCGGCTAACGATCCACTTTACAGGCTTGGCGTCGTCATCGGACGGCCCAAAATTCCACCCCTCGCCATACTCTGGGCCATCATTGTAAAGCCGCATGGCAAGATTCAGATATCCACGGAGAGGCTCCAGAACATGCTGCCAAGGGCGAATGGCATATGGATTACGAATCTGAACAGGTTCACCGGCAAGTATGGCTCTGATAGTATCCGGTATCAGCCGATCAGCCGCCCAATCTCCTCCGCCAATTACATTGCCGGCCCTTGCCGAAGCAATGGCGACACCATGACGGTTATAATCTGCGTGGTTGAAGAAGGAATTCCTGTAGGCTGAGGTAACCAGTTCTGAACAAGCCTTACTGCTGGAATAGGGATCATACCCCCCCATCGGCTCAGTCTCACGATATCCCCATAACCATTCTCTGTTTTCATAACATTTATCGGTTGTTACATTGACAACGGCCTTTACACTCTTACAGGTGCGTACCGCCTCAAGAAGGTTTACTGTCCCCATAACATTAGTCGAATATGTTTCTACCGGAATCCTGTAGGAATCCCTGACAAGGGGCTGCGCCGCCATATGAATGACAATTTCCGGAGAGACTCTCTTCATAACTGATGCAAGCAGATCACCATCTCTCACATCAGCGATTACAGACTCCATCAACTCACCGATACCGCACAATTCAAAAATGCTCGGATCAGTGGGGGGGAGAAGAGCATACCCAGTCACTGACGCACCGAGACGATGAAGCCAGAGGCTTAACCATCCCCCCTTAAAACCGGTATGACCAGTCAGAAAAATTTTTTTGTCCTTCCAGAATTCCTTGTCAATCATCTAGCAAGTACCTTCTTGACCAAGTGACGTTACTGCAACCTGAAATTTTTAATAATTGATCCCATGCTCTCTTTGAGAGAGAAAAAACTGAATATCGCATCTCATTTACCAACAAGTCTTTCTCACATTTTACGTCATATAAAATTAAAAGAAATCTTTGATTACGTTTCTAATATCGCGTTGGCGAAATATTTCAAAGCATTCTTCGGCATAATCTTTTCTTGCTGTTGAATCCTGGATCAAATTATCACAGAACTTCCCGAAATCTTGCGGTTTAACAAACTTCAGCACCTTGCGTACATCATCTTCAATTTCCAGTCCAGGAACAAAGTCACATAATACAGCCTTCTTATTTGCTAAATAATAGGACACTCTTACAATTTCAAAAATATTCATAGCTGGATTTTCTTCTGACAGATTAAGCAAAATCTTCGACCTTGAAATAAATCCATCTCTAAGTTCGCCCCAAATATTAGTCATGTTGACAATTGCATTCCTGTTTAGTGTTCCTGCGCATGACATGAGTTTACTAATACGCTTTAGCCCATGACTACCTATATAGGCAACATCAATATCCTCCTTTTCAGTGCGTGGGATTTTCATCAGATTTGGAGCAAAGCTAACCCTGGCATAGTAAGGATCGAATTTCGGATTCATTTCCTTCCATCTGATAACATTCCCGATGCTATAATCCCATATTTGATACTTTTCTGCTACCTGTTCTAATAAATGTTTTCCTCTCATAGACTCAGTAGAGTATTGTTCAAAATTATATATTATGGTTCCTTCAGGAAATTCTTCTCCGTGTTGCATTAACTGGATAGCTACTATCCAGCCAAAGATTATATTTATGCATCCATAATCAACTTCATTGGTACGGAACGTACATTCAAAACCAAGATTTTTGAATCCCCACATCAAGCTTTCGATTATTTCAAGATGGCAGTCCAATATTTTGAACCTTGGCAAATCAGGTTTAAAAAGAACCAAATTTATTCTTTTTCCAATCACAAGCGCCTCATTGCGTATTCCGGTGAAAGCGTCCAGTCGAACTGACGTTGTGGCGGCCACCGTTCCGCTGTGAATCCGTCCAGCGTTCCGGTGATTTCGGCCAGTGACGAGAGAGAGTCTCGGGGTATGGTTTTTTACTCTGTCACAGCACTGGTTTTTTGGTCAAGCACAGATTTCTTTCGTCTCATGGATTCACCTTTCAGTTCGAGTTTGTAGGCGTTGTGAACAAGTCTGTCCAGTATGGCGTCGGCCAGGGTCGGATCCTGCATAGCATCGTGCCAGGCTTTCACCGGCAGTTGGCTGGTAATGACAGTTGCCTTACGGTCATAACGCTCCTCGACGATCTCCAGCAGTTCCCGCTGCTCATCCCGTGACACTGGAGAGATGAGTAGATCGTCAAGGATCAGCACTTCGCATTTGTTGATTGGTGCAATGAGCTTATTGTAACGGCCATCAAGCCTTGATACCGCGATCTCCTGAAGAAGCTTCGGCACTCTTTGGTAAAGCACAGAGTGGCCATCCCGGCAGGCTTTCTGCGCCAGGGCGCAAGCAAGATAGCTCTTGCCCGCGCCAGTTGGTCCAGTAACCAGGATATTGTGGTGACTCTTCACCCACTGATTCCCGGCAAGGGCCATCACCTGTGAGCGATCAACGCCTCTTCCCTGTCGGAAGTCCAGGTCCTCAATCGAGGCTGACAGCCTCAGCTTTGCGTTCTTGAGCCGGTTCTGCATTCGCCGGTTTTCTTGATCGGTCATCTGGTAATCCACGATCAGGCCAAAGCGCTCTTCAAAGCAGAGTTGTGCCATGTCCGGACATTGCATCTGATCTGCAAAGGCTCTGGCCATGGCTGTGAGTTTCATGGAGTTCAGCTTCTCGATTGTCGGTTGTGTCAGCATCATGTTTCCTCTCGTCATTGTAGTAATCAGTGCCCCTGATGTTCTCGTGGGCTACTGAAAGTAGATCCATCTGTTTGGGTAGTATCTTCTGGTCCAGGTTGTTCTCAAGGATCGACTTGATGCTTCTGTAGTTGACGCCTTTAATGGTGACTGCCCGTTCACAGGCCGCCTCCAGCCGTTCTTTGGTATAACGCTTCGCCAACGAGATAATTCCCATGCAGGAACGGAAGCCATGCTCGGGAAACGCCTTGCGTGACAGAATGTTCTGCACCACCTGCGCCGTGGCTGTTCCGGTCTGAGCGGCCCATGAGATGATCCGCTCTGGCGTCCACTCGGTGAACTCACGATGGGCTTTGGGCATATGTTCTGGTGTCGTGGTGTGTTTGCCTTGGGCAAACGATCTGGGGTGAGATGCAACCCGGTTGCCCCTATAGAGGCATTCGACTATCGTCTCGGTGTACCTCACCTCCACTTGCTCCCGCACCAGACGATGGGGAACGCTGTAGAAATGCCCTTCCAGTTCGATGTGGTAATCAATATGCACCCTGGCTTTTTTCCACTGGGCATACTCATAGGATGTTTCCGGTAACGGTAGCATTGCTGGAAGATCAATCTCCTCGAACCGGCTCTGCCTGCATCCAGGCAGCTTTCTGAAGGGGCGTTTGTTCAGAAGGAGAAGGCGTTCACGGATAGCAGCATTGGCTTCGGCCAGACTGAAGAACGTTCGATTGCGAAGCCCTGCAAGGATAAAGCGCTGGGCAATCAGTACGCCACCTTCGACTTTAGCTTTATCCTTGGGATGGCGCACACGAGCTGGAATGATGGCAGTGCCGTAATGATCGGCGAGTGCGGCGTAGGTTGGATTCAGATCAGGTTCATAGCGGCAGGTCTTGGTAACGCCGGAGAGCAGGTTATCGGGAACAATGCAATGGGGAACGGCGCCCAGGAAGCTGAAAGCTCGGGCATGGGAACCGGTCCAGTCGACAAGAGATTGAGTCCAGGTGGCCTCGGCATAGGTTTGGTTACTACCACCCATGACACCTACAAACAACTGGGCATCCCGCACCTCGCCGGTTGAAGCGTCAACTATTGGTACAAGCTGCCCGCTGTAGTCAACGAAGAATTTCTCGCCGGCACGATGCTCCTGACGCATGGAGCGGTCGAGTTTTTTGCGCCACTGGCGGTACCGTTCACAGAACTGGCTGTATTGGTAGCCGGAAGGATCACCTTCCTTGTACTCCTGCCACAACAGCATGAGGGTAAGCTTCTTGTGTTTGATAAGCTCATCATGGAGTGATTGCCAGTCGGGCTGGGCTAATTTACGGGAAGCAGGACTTACGGCGGGTGGATAGAGGCGTTGCTCAAGGGCGTCATCATCGAGATCAAAAGGCAAAGGCCATGAAAGGCCAGTAGCCATTGCCCGGTTGATAGTGTCATTCACGGTGCTTTTACCGACACAGCAGGTTCTTGCCGCATCGCGCCTGCTCAGGTTGCACGACCAGACAAGGCGGAGTATCTCTCGTATCTTTCGCATGGTAACTCTTTCTCTCGGCATCACGCCCTCCTTTGTATTCAAACAAGGAAGGCAAGATACCTGTTGGAGTTACCCCGCGACTACACTCTCAAATTACACTGGCCGGATTGCTCCGGAATGGTGGCCGGAATCGAATCGGAATGCTGGCCGGATTCCTACCGGAACGGTGGACGCTTTCAAGCCGGAACGGTGGACGGATTCGTCCGGAATACGCACCTCATCAACATGCTCTGCTAGATTATTATGAGTCCAAAACCTGCCGCCTTTTTCGATACATGATCTTTCAAGACAAATTAAACTCTTCTTGAAGTGTCTGTATATCCATTAAATCAATTGGTCTGCCGGAAAGTTTTTTTACCTTAATAAGGTCAGCGGGTGAAATAACATGTACGTTAACTCCGTCAATATCTACGATCAAAGCGTTTTGTACTGCTTTGATGAACTCGTCCTTTTCTGCCAGGATCAAATCCAATACAACAAATTCATCTTCCACATCGTTTACAACAAAACGCCAGATAGAAACGGAACTAAATCGCATTATATCGCGTACCTGAAATACATTGAAGGTACGTTTTATCAGGCTTTCGAGTAAGGGTAACTCCTGTTCAGCTACAAGTACAATAATATCCACATCTTCAGTGGCTCTCGGACGTGACAACATGGATACTGCAAGACCACCGGCGAGGCAGTACGGCACACCATTCTCATTCAGCGCTATTGCAGATCGCTTCAGAACATCTATGATTCCGTGTGAAACGACCACTGGCGTTCCTTTCGTTTCAGTATGTCGCTATATATGCGCCGGTGTGCCGCTACGTCAGAAATTCCAATATTGGTAGACTTGATCCACGCGAGCTTAAGCGTAAAAACGGCGTCAATTATCTGAGCTGTCCTTTGCAAATTCTGTTTCATTCGTTCGCTTCCGTGCATCATTATGTCACCCATGGAGGTCACCGAATTTCCAAATGGAAGTCACGATAGCATTCCGGAAAAAGTCCGTATCAGTCCACTGACAGAGTCAATTCTCTTTTGGTGGCAGCCAGTGCGTAGATGATCGGAGGTATCAAATATGATGAGATTACTCACCATGCCCACAAAAACCAGTTTGCCTGCGTGCTTGCGCATCAAGTCTTTAAAAAAAAATTAAGGCGACGATTTCACGCAGGGCTGTATGAACCGCCTCAGTTCTGCTTTTCACTCCCAGAATATGTGCAGCTTCGTCAGCCAAATGTGTATCCAAGCGTATTGATGTCATTGCAGTTACCTACCTTTTCAACACAAACCCCTGACCGGTTGGAAGTGGAAAAACACGGTAATTCCTTTTCTCAAACCAGGCGTCTTCAGCGATTTTCTGTACCCGGTATATTCCGGACCACTCATAGTCATCAAGTATTACCATTCCACCAGCAACAACCCTGTCAAACAGGCTATCCAGAACCTTGATCTCATACTCCGCCGAGTTAAGGTCCAGATGGAGAAAAGATATTTTTTTAGGAGAATTCTTATGCAGCGACTCCGGCAACAAACCTTGTACCAATTTAACCTGGCTATATCCTTCAAACCTCTTTTGGACGTTCTCAAAGAACCCTTCGGTCTGACCTTCAAATGCGTGCCCGGCTACCGGATGGTAGTCAAAGGTATCATACCCCCAAAAAGTGCTCTTAAACTCCGTTACACCAATGTAATCAATTACGGTTTTCATACCCGAGCCGTTATATACTCCGCACTCAACAAAATCGCCCTTCAATTGGATGCAATGATAGGCTGCGCAGGCTAAAATGTACCTACGCCAGGCAATCGCCTGGTCGGCTGTGTTTTGTATATTACTTTGCCATGCCTTAACAAATGCAGGATCTTCGAATAAAGAATTATTTCTTCCCCAAGTAAAGAAATTATCGCCAAAATAGTAGCCAGGAGTAACCAACTTGGCCGCTTCAGACATCAGGGAAGCAAACTTTGCAGGATCTGATATACCCCAGTTTGTATTTGTATAAAAATTATTTATTACATTTTCACTAATTACAGGTAGCTTTGGCAGATTCATTTCACTTCTCCTTTCAATGGTGGTCGGGTAATCAAAATTGTCCTCATCCTGCATTTGTAGCCAGAGCCGCAGATTGTCATTGTTGCTGGACTCTTTCTTCGGACCGACCATGATTCGCTTAATTGGAACAGCATTGGAAACAATCTTGGTTGAATCCCAACGAGGCTTGTCCGGTGTCTGTTCCCACGAGTGTTCGGCCTGCATATAAATGTCAGCGGTTTCCGAAGGGCCTTCTAAAGCCGATCTAATTGCCACTGCAAGAACCGCAGGATTCACATCTTTGATACAGTAAGTGCGGGAATACCTGCAACGCCAGTTGCAGTGGAAACATTCCAAGGGGAGGCATACCAAGGTGGTAAGCGGCGAATACGGCATGAATCTACCAAAATGTCCGCCTCCAATGAGAACAACATTCGGTGTACCGACTGCACAGGCCAAGTGTGCGGTCCCAGTCTCTGCCCCCACGGTCAACGCACATTTTGAAACGAGTGCTGACAACTGGCGAATAGTAAGCTTCCCGCAGAGATTCAGTGTTTTCACACCAATCTTATCGAGCTGTTTTTGATTAAGCTCAAACTCATCGGCAACACCAACAGCGATCACGCCATAGTCACTTTCGTTGCATACCTGGGCCAGAGCTTCGCCGTAATAATTGTAGACTCTGAGCTCACTACGAGCACCAGCAAACATTATTATGGTTCTGGACGGATCATACCCGTGTAACGCTAATAGTGAAGTTGTCGTATCACCATCATTTTCATTAGTCCACACAACTGGATGAAGTTGATTGACTGGAATGTTTAAACCTAGCAGAAAATCTTTATGGCGTTCAAGCTCATGCTTCCACTCCCCTTCGCTGGGAATCAACTGCGTATAAGCACATCTGTTATTCTCAAGTTGTTCCTGGCCAATATTGCAGAGATCTCCATCGAGTCCAATAAGTTCGGAAGCCTGGGCACTGGTTGCCAGCAGCTCATTCACCCCGTCCCTTGAATACACGGAGTTGAGGACACAATCAACTTTGAGCAAACGTATTTTATCAATTATATCGTTTCGATACGTTACGTCGTTACAAAGGCGTCTGTAATTGAAGGTAAATATTTCATCAATAAAAGGACAGGTTTCATAAAGTTCAGCTACCTTGTCCTGGCATACAACGGTAATCCGATTATGCTTAAATCGTTGACGAACGTAGTGAAGCATGGAAGCAGCCAAGACGTTATCGCCAATTGAATCGGTACGCAACCACATAAGATGACGACTAACATCGTCATCACTACTAGTATTTGGCTCGACAGAAGCTGAGACCACTTCATCAACTCCATTGATATCTGAAGGTGAAAATTTAGCTATACAAAAACCAAATTTTTCATTTGAAGTATCAAGTATTTCAAATCGGTCATCAGCCTGTATTTCCTGAAAACTTCTGAAATGTTTTACATGGTTAATGTCATCTAAAACAAAAAAACACGGCCCTTTTAGCTGTTTTAGAACATATTTAAACTCTATATTACCCATATGCCCGGCACTATCCAACAGGATCAAATCTGGCTTATATGCAACACTTCTTAGGCACCGTCCAAGTAAATCGTCAGGTAGATCAGGATAATCCGTTTCCTTAAGGTAAAGTTCAACCCTGTTCTGTTCTTGATGGTCAACAAAAACGCCTTCTCCAACTACGTTTGTAATTGTATCTTCCGATATTCTGTCGGCATTCGGTAAAAGTGGGCGTGGCACAGAAATACCGTGGTGTAATTTCACATGGGAAATCAGGCCCTGACCGGTAAGATTTTGCTGTGCAAACTTATAGTGCAAGGGATTGCATTCTATCGATTGGAATAAAGATTCTGAAAGGCCAACATCACGGAGAGCCGTGGCAATTATACGAGTAGTTCCGTTGCCGATGTAGGTGCCGGTTTCTATTATGGACTTCGGCTTGATAGTAGTAACAAGTTGATAAAGCTTGGTCTCGAATTCCGAGCCTTCCTGAATTTGAGTCAAATCTTTTCCGGCAATCCCTTCGCCAGCAATCCGGAAACCTTTTAAGAAGTTCCATTTGACGCCTCTAAGCAGCAGAACAACACCATTGTCTTGGATAGTGTTGAATACAGGCTGGAGATCTGGATGCCGTCTGACAAACTCGTGAATCACGCCCAGCAACGACTTAAAACTGGGATGTATTATATCGTCAAAAACAATGATTCCCCTATCATTGAGGAGTTGATAGGAATCTTCCAGATCATCCAAGGCACCTTGATCGTTGTGATCGCCGTCTACGGTGATAAGATCATATTTTTGCCCTTTTGAGATTACTGTTTTGAGAAGCGCATGGCTGTTACCTTGAATTAGCTCGATATCAATATTTCGACCTGTTTCGCGCTGGTAACTGGCCAACTGCCCCTCAGTAAAGTCACGATTGTTTGGAAGCGAAGAATAGTTACCTGCCCAGAGGTCTACGCCGGTTACCCTATCTAGCGTTGAATTATGGAGCACTTGCACCATCGATGCGCCGGTCCTGACCCCGATCTCAAGGTACGAGCGAGGCTGAAATCGACTCGCTACAAAAGCAAGCGCAACATGGATGTTCCAAAAAGGAGTTCCCTTCTCAATATGATTCTCAATGCATTCTTTACGCATTATCAGGGGTGCATCAAGCTCTATGTGTAACCAAGCATCCAGTACCTTTCGTTGGAATCTGGCTGCGCCGATTGTTACCAAGGCATCCTGTTCGTTGGGAGTTGCTGGAAGGGCCGCAGCTTCGCAATCAGCCAGTTTGATGACGATCAAACCATAATCTTGTCCGGGTCGGCCGGTGCGGGGCTTCATATCCACCGGCTTGTCCCGGAAAAAGTTCTTTATATAATCTTCCTGACCATAGCCTTCAAATTCATCAAAGATAATCACTCCGCCCACAGAAAGCCGCGGATATACGTAGTTCAAGGCATCAACTGCACTTTTCTTGACATCGACATCGATATTGACAAGACAGAATCTCTGTTCTACAGGAAATGAGATGAATAGCTCGGCACAGTCCCCCATTAGGACGTCAACAAAAGGGAATACCGACAAGGCACGTTTAACTTCCTGATATGAGGTATCGCTGAAACGTCCCTTCGGATGATGTGCCGGATCAACTCCCAGTTCCGAATGTGGATGCCCGAGAAATGTGTCAATACCGATCAGGCGCTTATGCAACATTGCAACCCGGTGGTTCTTCTCCAGATGTTCTGCCAACCTGAAAAGTGAACCTCCGCGGTATACCCCGATCTCCAGAATATCGCCGGGGATCGCCAGTACTGCGGCTGCTTGATTCAAGTAAGTGCCTATATATTCGTTCGGCACCAAGGTTTGAGGACGTAACTTGTTAAAGAGCAGTGTTCGCCAGTCAGTTCGCTCAGAAATCCTACCGTGACGACATGTCACAATTAATTCTTCCATAACTTCCGGGTGATCTCCTGTAAACGGAACCGAGTAAGAATTCGGATCTCCTGTCCAGATAGGATAGAGCCGTTCCAGTTCTTTGCAATTCTCCGGAGTCCATTGTTGGAAAAACTCCCGATACCATTTCTCCAGATCTATCCTCCAGCCGTCACCCCAGCCGTAACGGCGGTAAAGCTCTATCTTCTGTTTAACCTGAGAGTCTAGGACGTAGCTATAATGAAAGGGGATGATGCCCATTTGTCTTGTTGTCAGGCCATCAACAAGTTTCATCTGTTCCGTTGTTTTATCCGATTCAGGCCAAACCATAGTCGGTGGACGGTGTGTTGTAAATCGGGAGCCGGGCATGAACTTAAAAAGTCTCCGGTAGTGATTGGCAGGCTCGAAGAAACGTGGAGAAACAAACAGGTGGTCAAAACCCTTCCAAAAATTATCCGGGATAAAGTTAACCTGAGTAATGGCTGAATCTTCGGCCAAAAGGGTTTGAATTTTGCCAATGTCGTCACACTTGTAAACTTCATCAGAATCAACCAGCCAAACATAATTGCCTGTTACGTGAGAAAGGGCTGCATTATGCATTTCGCATTTTTCCGGCCATCTACCCTGAAGTAGTTGGATTTTGCCATCTGGATCAGGAAAGCTCCGAATGCATTCTACCGTTCCGTCCACCGAGCTACCATCGCCGTTAGCAGCAAACGAACATTTTTCCACAGCACCTTCAACAATAATGATTTCATATGCAGCGTTATAAATAGCTTTAAGAGCGTATTCAACGAAAGGCATTCCGTTCAACACGATCATGATGAAGCTTATCTTAACCTGGTTTAGGTCTGGGTTTGATGTAGTTTCAGATTTTGCTGAAGCGTTTAGGGACATATCTGGAATTCCTTTTGTAAGATCCACTACCAGCGACATTGGGCGATATGGATTTTGTACTCTTGAGTCGAAATCGGGAGTCCTTTGAATATGCCCGAAGGAATAGTCTATTGGCTTGGCGACCGGAGTGCCGTCTTCTTGATAATAATGGAGAAACTCGATGTTTCCTGCCACGGCGAAAGCTGACGCTTCTAAAACTGTTTTTAATGTTTCATAACAGGGAAACCAGAGATGACCTGGATTTTCAGGAGTACCGCCACCGTCCGGATCAAATACAATATTTCCCCTATCGTCTTTTTGAGAGCGGGCAATGAGATGATCACAGCGGTAATCCGGCACCGACAGCCGTAAAATTGCTCCAGGTTTGAGTATTCGGTGAATTTCGTTCAGTACCGACACAATGATGTCATAATTGATATGCTCGAAAACATCTTCAGCCTGAAAAAAATCAACGGAGTTTTCTGACAAAGGTATTACATGAGTAATATCATGCTTAATATGTCTATGGTCTGAATTTATCAATGACAAGCCGATTAACTGGTCATGGTACATATTGTTTTGGGGAATATCTCCGGCGTAAAGCTTAATAACTTTGCTTGCGGCAATATCTTCCCATTCAATAGGGGCTCGAAAACGTTGACTCGCTACCGGAGGACAAATTGCGTGGTACTGTTTTTTAAGTTCAATATAGTTTTGATAATTGATTATCCGGCTGAAATCAACATTGTTACTACCCAACCATATGCCACCACCGCCACTAGTTGTACTTAACAGATATGCCTGGTGCCTGTACTGTTTCGTACCAGTCCAATATTTAGCCCTGTTAGCATCATGTAAAATAACCACTCCGTCCGAAGTCAGATAATTGATTGCTTTTTCAAGGCAACAATTCCTTGCTCTTCCGTCAACGACTATCAAATCAAATGGACCGGTTTCTAATCCCTTGTCAATATAATCCTTAAAATCGTCATACGTTCCATCCGGCAACTGTTTGTCAGCAAAAAGCTTGTTGTTAGGCGGCAAATAACTAATTTTTACATTATTGTTAGTGTTAGCGGAATTAATTTTATCCACCCATTCCTGTATATGGTCCACGGCATGCCAGGTTGAACTTGTGGAAATAAATTTTGAAAAAAACAGGGTGCTGTTGCCAGAACCCCATTCAAGTACGTTGATCGGGTCCATAAGCTGTATAATAAAACTAATTAATTCAATTTCGTAATATTCCATAAAAGGAATGGGCTGGCTATCGCCCTCATCTTTGAAAGCACTAATTGTTTTTTTGTGTAATTCAACGTCATCGTATATTCTTAGAGTAACGGCAAGCTGCCGGATTAAATCACTAAAGGACACGCAGCACCTCTGTAGCACCCGCTTCACTCCTGACAGAGTCATTCCCTACGGCTATGGCGTCTTCCCACCTTGATTCAAGGAAGTCGTAACTTATATATTTATTTAAATGCTGACTAAAGCTCGGCCTCTGCAGCGCCATAAGAGGATTCACGCAATAAGCACGCACAGCAGGGAGTAGAACTCGACTGTAGACAACATCATGAGGGATCGCCAGATGACTATGCTTTTGCCATACTTCAATTATTTTGGGAAAAGCGGGGGCGCGTACGATGTATGCATGAGTGGCAAACCCACTAAAGACACGATACAGACTTTTTGAAAGTTTTTTCGGAGGACCACTTCGTTTCAGTTCATCCGGATCAGCATTAATTCCAAGAAAAAGCATATCCCACTCCGGATCAAGCTCCGAAAGTTCGCTGACTGCATTTTCAACAGAACTCCACTTATCAATGACAAAAGCGACATCGTCCTCCATGATTAGACACATATCATCATGCTCTATCATGCTCTGTCCGACGCAGGCGGCATGGTCAGCAGCACAATCCTGCAAATGTCCCGCCTCAACACGTGCAGAGACTCTTGTAACGGCAGGAAGACCAATACGCACGTATTCGTTAATGCATTCCTGCCATCGATCAACTCGCTGATCAAGATTTATACAGTAGGATTTCATGATCGATCCGATATCTACTTGCTGAAGTATTCTAGTAACGATTAATCAGCATATCAAAGCCATTCAATCGGCACATTCGTACCGGCATTTTGCAAAAGCTGCAACCTTCGCGACTTGATCTCATCAGTTTTGGCGGGCCACCTTCTATAAACATGAATCAGGTCAATAACCATATACTGGTGACTCTGTGTGCCACGACGATTCAACCGTTTGGGATCATCCTTGTGAACCCGAGGGCCTGAAATATCGATATGCTTGAGGTCACACTCTTCAAGCACATTCAGCAGAAAATCCCAATCCTCATTGAGCTTCAAATGTGTATCAAAACGCTTCTGTTCAATACAAATTCGTGGATAAACCAGCGCATTATTGGGAATATAGTTTTTTATGTGCAGATTTATTTGTGGATGAGCACCGATATCGATATAATTTTCGGACAATGTAGTGATTGGTGCGGTTTGTCTGTCTTCCTGATTCAGATGAAAATTGCAGTACAAAACGGTGCCCCTGTTTTTTTCACATTCTGCGTGAAGTTTTTCCAGATAGCCAGGATCGATAGAATCATCATCGTCAAGAAAGATAAGATACTGCCCTGTCGCATGATCTATACCCATATTACGGCTTTGTGCCGGGCCGGGAATACCTTTGCGCTTAATGAAAATATCCTTTTCGCCCAAATGCCTGCCAGCCGTTTGAAACGTTGCCGTCTCGGCTGAATCGGAAACCACGATAAGTTCGAAATTTTTAAATGTCTGGTTCCGTACCGAAGCTATAGACCTCTCAAGCAGTAACGGGCGATTGTGAGTAGCAATGACAATACTGAAATAGGGAATTGGCATGCGTACATTACTGTCGTGTATCTCTTGTGCAGGGCCGGCTGTGATATTCTCCAACTGTTTAGGTATTGTAAGCGGCCTCTGTTTTTCCTGAAGTACCCTCTCAAACGCTGCTTCCATATCTCTTACCACACCAGGCATATCAAACACAGGACTCGTCTGCTTGTTCTCGCTCAGTTTTTTCTTTACCTTATCAATTTCGCCATTCTTTTTTGCAAACTTTACAGCTTTTTCTTCGTATTCTTTAAAATTGTTGGCAATCAGTTCAGGAAGTCCCAGATTATACAACAAGCTCCCGGCCATACGCGAAGCAAATGTTTTTCCAGAACAGGTCAACAAAGGGAGCCCCATAAAAAGGGCATCATTCGCAGTTGTCCCGCCGTTAAACGGGAATGTGTCAAGAAACAGATCCGCTAGCTGATACCTTGCCAGATAATTTGGCGGAGCGGCTCTTGAAGCAAATATCAGCCTGTCACTCTTGATTCCATGTTTTTTTGCCGCTCTGCACATATTTTCCCGTGCCCATTCATTGTCGGCCAACAACCAGAGCACACTGTTCGGTACACTCTTAAGGATACGCATCCATACGGCAAACAGATCCGGAGTGAACTTGTAATTGTTGTTGAAGGAACAGAATACAAAGGCATCTTCCGGCAGATTGTTTTCAGCCCGGGTTGGTTTGACTCCTACTTCGCGCTTGCAGTCGCTAACCTGAAAACAGTTGGGTAGATAGAGAGGTTTTTCAGTAAAATGTGGGGCAAGCTCATCCGGGATAAGATATTTATCCGCAATGACATAATCAATCCAAGGCAATGCCGTGGTACCGGTAAAACCCAGGTACGTCATCTGTATCGGAGCGGGACGGTACGACAAAATCTGAGGTCTGGCCCCCGATGTCAGCCCTTGCAGATCAATCAATATATCGATTTCGTTCGATCGTATGCATTCGGCAGCGTCTCTGTCGTTAAAGCTATCAATACGTATATAATGATCCATTGCCTTGACTACTCGATCTCGCAAAGCGGTCCCATCTTCACGGCTCCAGCAGAATCCGTACACTTCAAATTGCTCGCGATTATGCAGTTCAAACAATTGCACAGTCAGCAAGGATACGGCATGAAGGCAAAAATCTGACGACAGGTATCCTACCCTGATTTTTTCATGTTTGTATCCACCGTCTGGCGCCAGCGTTACGGTGCTTGGTGTATATTTATACTCAACAAAGTTTTTCGCGATGGAAAGTTGAAGTGCCGGGTCATCAAAAGCGGCCACCATGGCTAATGGCGACGTACCCAATACCATCTCCGCCTTGGTTATACCCTTGGGAGGATTGTAAATCGGCCATCTACAGATTTTCTGCGTCAGATGGACCAGATGGAGGAGAACATCGCGCTGTGTCGGATCAATAGCAAAACTTTTTTCCAACATTTCAAGAGATTCTTTATAATTTTTCTCCATTTCAAGTAAGCGGCCAAGGTTATTTAACGCATGTAACTGAAGTGGCCTGTTTTCAGGCGACGCAATATTTTTTTCCTCCAATGCTATGCGCCATTGTTCTAATGCTTCAGTTTTTTCCCCCTTTTGTTCAAGGCTATTTCCCAAATTCAGACGAGCCTGGATAAGGCCGGGATTCTGTTCCAGCGCCTTTCGGTACATCTGCTCTGCCTCTAAATATTGGCCGTCAGAGGCTAACGCAACACCAAGATTGAAATATGCCGCAAACGCCAACGGTGATGCTGAGTGTTCCAGCCAGAGGCGGTATAAGTCAATAGCGCTTCCCTTCTGGCCCGAAGCTTTCAAACGTTCCGCCACACTCATCAATTGAATCAGATCCAAAGTACCTTGTTCTGCAAGGTTGAAGGCCGCAGTTATAATTTCATCAGCATCTTCCGGAATATGTGTGTTGTCCACCTGCATACCATCCTCTTGTTAAAAGTTACGTAACTACTTTTTCTAACATACTTCTCCCTGAAGCATAAATAAAAAAACGACGAGTCACGGGGTAGAGTGCTCGTCGTCAGTTCACAACAGAATATCAGAAATCAAATTAGCACTTCCTTTATCGAAGTGGTCACAGCACCTTGAATCAGGATTTGAGTGTGTCCGTTAGTATACGCATGATGTTCGGCACCGTTGACTAACATGGTACCCGCATCCTTCCAGTCACCATGTTGACCTATCAGTTCGACCGCATCGTGCGCTCCACCGGAAATAACCAGCTGGATTTGATCAGTTCCGGCAATTACACTGGTATGTATTTTTACATCCCCGGAGAACAGCACGTCGTCAAGCCCCGGATTAACCAAATGCGGTTTCAAAATCGCTTGGATTTGCGGGGCCGTAAAGCTGTCTGTCTTACCCAAATTATGTAGTGCAGTTATATCATCTGCTGTCAGAGCCTTAACCTGGTCCGGTGATAGAGCAGCAATATCGACAGATGTTAACGCAGCAACCTGGTTCGGATCTAAGGCATGTATCTGTGCCGTGTTCAAGGCGTGTACCTGGTCAAGCGACAAAGCGTTTATATCAACGGTAGTCAACGCATGAACCTGATCAAGCGTCAGTGTCGAAATACCGGCCGTACCCAACGCAAGTACCTGGTTAGGTGATAAGGCATTAATATCTGCCGTAGTCAAAACATGAATTTGATCAGGTGTCAGAGCGGCAATATCCGCCGTAGTTAACGCATGAACCTGATCTGGCGTCAGAGCTGCTACATTCACCGTGGTTCCGTTATTCTGAAACCAGACGTCAGCCATATCGTGAACCTTGCCATCTACAGTTGTGTACGTGGAATCAAGAAGTATCCAGTTACTGTTGTTATTTAACGCGGTATGAGTGGCATTCAGATTAAGCTGGGTTATACCCAGTGACTTGAGCGAGTGCAATTCACTTAATTGGGATACACCATCATGGTTACTGTCAGTCCATACCATTAGGTCATTCCACCCAGCATCCTTTGAGTTGATTACACCATCATGGTTTGAATCCATTGCCTGTAATGCCGCAAAACCATCCTGCGCCTTTGCTCCTGACGCCAGTCTCGTTGCGGTACCGAACATCTCACCGCCATTATCAATAACGCCATTATGATTCACGTCCCTCACCAAAAAACCACTACCAGGTGAAATCCAGCCAACGTTATCATTATGGCCACTGGCATTCAAATCAAAGTGAACACCTGCGGAAGCACTGACAGTATGAATTCCTCCGTCTGCAAGGTCCAGAACTATCGGAGAGCTCAAAAAAGCACTAAGCTGAGTAGTGGTTAAAGCCATTATCTCAGTCGATGTTAAAAAATTTATCAAACCTGCCGTATGTAGCGCCGCAATACCAGCTGTGGTGATCGCCTGAATTTGCGCCGTGGTAAAAGCTCCAATTTGTACCGTATTCAGCGAGCTAATTGTGTCAGTACTCAGGGAGCTAACTTGATCTGTGGCAAGAGCACGGATTTCTGTTGAAGTTAACGACTGCAGGTTTGCCGAACTCAGGCTGTTAAGATCGGCGCTGGTCAGTGCCCGCACCTGTGCCGTGCTTAGCGAAGAGAGGGCGACGGTACTCAAGCTTCGGATCTGGTCGGTGGTCAGAGTGCCGATGTCGAGGGTTGATAGCGCTCTGATCTGGCCGGTACTCAGCGCGTGAATTGTGGCGGTACTCAAGTTAAGTAGCTGCTCCGTCGTCAGGGAGGCTATGTTGGCGGTGCTAAGGGCT
>CAIYDX010000231.1 GCA_903925005.1 uncultured Geobacteraceae bacterium | reverse complement strand
TCTTTTAGAACGATTCAGGTCAGAAGATGTACACGAAACTTGGCAACATTGTATGCACAAAAAACTTTTAACGCCGAGACTGGGCAATCAATATGGCTTGTAATCCACCGATACTAAACTGGAAAGAGGTTCGTCATGCAAATAAAATGCAACATTGCAGTTATCATATTGATTCTTATGTCAGCATTGATGTTTTGCTCAAACTCCTTTGCCGGAAGTAAGCCTGAAGTTACCAGCCACACTGCTCAGGCAATCGATCGTGCCTTAAGCGTTAATCTTCAATGGCAGTCAGAAAATCCCATAACAAGCGTAAAAATATTTGCAGGGAGGACCGAGAAAGAAATCAAGATTGACGAATATGACAATCACCGCAATCCAGCCGGGTACTACGGCGAAATTTCCGCAGTAATACCGCTTGATTCGACAGCATACTCCGGTTCAATCCCCTATCAGATTCAGCTTGTTGATGATCTACGGCAGAAAAGCGACCTCTTGTCCGGCCTGACAGCACCAAAGGCCATGGCTGCTCCGGGAATTGCGCCCATGCCGGGCATGATGCCACAACAGGGTGCGATGATGCCTGCGGCAAGCCGGCAGGATGACGGCTGGGGCAAGAGCAACATCATGGCCGGAAAAGGCCAGGGCACTCAACCGGGCAGCAACACCTCCAACAATATGATCGACAAGATGCTGGCGGTGGCTGACCGGTTTGATACCCCGCCGTCATTGGATGCCATCAAGATTAACATCCTTGGCCCCGAGAATGTCTCTTTCACCTCCAAGGCTAATGATGACAAAGGTATCCGCGACATAACCTTCCGTGTCTACGATGGAGTCGGCAACAAGGTCGGCGAGCAGGTTTTGACAAATCTTGGCAAAAAATGGGAAGGATCCACTGATTCGATAAAGGTAACAGGAAGCGGCCCGTTTCGTGTGACCGCTCAAGCGGTGGATACAGGAGGCAACACCTCAAAGGAGCAAGTGGCAACTTTTAATATGGGCGCTCCTGCTCCTGCTCCTGCATCTGCTCCTGCACCTGCACCTGCACCAGTACCAGCAGCACCTGTAGCAGCACAAAAAATTAGGATAATTGAATGGGGTACTATTGACCCAAAATGTACTTCAGAACAAGCACCATGCATTGATCAACCAGCATTTACACCTTCAAAAGGAGGCTATCGTGCTGGCGGTCATGTAGCATGGAGCTTTTCCCTTGTTACTTCAGATTTCTCTTCGATATCTTCTATGCAACTGCAGGTCACTGCGATAGGGCTTTGGGGCGCATATCCTGGCAACATTGATCCGTCACATGGCCAGCTAGGAAATTATCTAGCAATTGATGGTGTACCTTATACCCCATTTCTGAATACGACAGATGGTCGTGATACTCGAATATTTAACATTCCAATCCTATCTGCTGGTCAACACACATTTGCGGTATTTGCTTATGAGCCACCTGGTCCAGACTATGATGGATGGGCTGGTATAGACTATGCTAAACTCACAATAACAGGACTTTCCGCCAATTAACCAGTATAGTTATTTCACTTGTCAAAGTAATAATTTCAGGATCATTTAAGGGCCTAGCCTAACATCTGGTCAGGTCCTTTCTGTTTGTCACATAGATTCTCTGGTATACTAGAAGTAAAATCAACTTGATGTTTATGAACCATCATAGCGGAGGTGCATCGTGGACAACAGCGCTAGACTTACATTGCAAGAATACGAAGCACTTGTTGAACAGTCGCCTATTTTGATATGGAGGGCGAATACAGAATCACTTTGCGATTATTTCAATGACCGATGGCTCACCTTTAGAGGGCGTACGATGGAACAAGAGTACGGTAATGGATGGGCAGAAGGTGTCCACCCTGAGGATTTCGATAGATGCTTAAAAATATATCTTGATAATTTCAATGCTAGAAATATCTTTGAGATGGAGTATCGCTTGAAACGTTATGATGGCGTGTACCGCTGGATATTTGATAGAGGTGTACCGTTTAATGACGACAAAGGAGACTTTGCAGGTTTTATTGGTAGCTGCGTGGATGTTACTGATCGGGTACAAGCACAGGAGGCATTGCGATTAAACTTGGAGCATGAGATTAAGACATTAAAAGGTATCATCCCCATTTGCTCCTACTGCCACAAGATAAGAAATGACAAGCAAATATGGCAACAGATGGAAATATATATTTCCAACCATTCCGAAGCTCTGTTCTCTCATGGTATGTGTCCGTATTGTGCAGAAGAATACAAAAAGAAATTGGACTTATTTGATGACTAATTTAATTATCAGAATTATTGAAATATCCGAAATATTGTGTAAGCTTTCAAGTATTAATACTGAGAATCCAAAACTTCTCTTGAATAACAGCCATAACCACATCTTCAACTAAAACTAAAGAATAATGTACAAACATGGGCACTCTATGGAATTAAATCATTTAATATTCGTATATGGGACACTTCGTTCAGGTCACAGTAATCATCACCTGTTGAAAGATGCCAATAGCTATGGTGTTGGCAATACTTTAGAAGATTATGCCATGTACCTGATAAGCGGCTATCCCTACGTCACCAGCAAAGAGCCAAGATATCCGATTGTAGGGGAATTGTTCGGAATTGATGACAATACGCTGTCAATGTTGGACAAGATGGAAGGACACCCTCGATATTATGAACGTAAAGAGGTTCCTGTTACTGTTGGAGACAAACAATATACCGCTTGGATGTACTTCAAAGATCCTCCAGGTGTACTGATGCAGAATGGTGATTTTTCAAAATCAGCTGGTGGTACGTTGCACTAATCGTGAAAAACTGGAATTAATGACCATTATCCGCATCGTTCCATAGTTTCCTCTGGCCCATCCTAATAGATTCCCACCACCTCACAAGAGATCCAATCCAGTTCAGATTTTTCTTAATCAGATCTACTGTTGATCAATTACTTTTTTCAAGTGACTGAAACCAGAGGCAGCAGTGGGCCATCCGGCGTAAAAAGCAATATGCGTTATCGCAGCCACAAGCTCTTCTTTTGTAAGTCCGTTCTCAAAAGCCTTCTTCAGATGATATTCCACTTGTTCGATACGATTTAACGCAACCAGGCACGTGACCGTAATCAAGCTTTTATCGCGCTGCGAGAGTCCGGGACGTTCCCAAATATCGCCGAAAAGAAAGTCTGTTGTAAGTTTCGCAAACTCCGGTGCTAAAGCCTCTAAGTCATCCGTCGCTTTTTGAGCGTAACTGTTTGTCATTTGCATCTCCTTTGTACGCGTTGTACTTAGCGACCGGTCAATTGCTCTAATTTTTCGGGATACCGTGCACCCTGCACCGTGATCTTTGCGGCGGCGTTATCGATCTCACGGAGATCGTCGGACGTTAGTTCGACTGCAACTGCCCCGATGTTCTCATCCAGGCGATGCAGCTTCGTGGTGCCTGGGATTGGCACAATCCATGATTTCTGAGCCATCAGCCACGCAAGTGCGATCTGAGCAGGTGTTGAGTTCTTCAGTGCTGCTATCTTACCGAGCAAAGCAACCAAGGCATGATTCGCTTTCCGGGCCTCCGGCGTAAAGCGAGGAAGGGTAGTGCGAAAGTCGGTACTGTCGAAAGTCGTGCTTTCATCAATCTTTCCGGTGAGGAACCCCTTGCCCAGTGGGCTGTAGGGCACGAAGCCGATCCCGAGTTCTTCGAGCGTCGGCAGCACTTCCTCTTCAGGGCGTCGCCACCAGAGCGAGTATTCGCTCTGGAGTGCCGTCACCGGCTGAACGGCGTGAGCGCGACGAATCGTCTGGACTCCGGCCTCGGAAAGGCCGAAGTGCTTGACCTTACCTTCCCGGATCAACTCCTTCACCGCTCCGGCCACATCCTCGATCGGCACGTCCGGATCGACACGGTGCTGATAGAACAGATCGATAACATCTACCTTAAGCCGCTTGAGTGAGGCCTCGGCCACCTGTTTGATATTCTCCGGTCGGCTGTTCAGTGCCGGCGCCCCACCCTTCATTCCCCTGGGATCGACACTGGTATTGAAACCGAACTTGGTGGCAATCACAACCTGGTCGCGCAGCGGAGCAAGCGCTTCACCGACAAGTTCCTCGTTAATGAACGGGCCATAGACCTCTGCCGTATCGAAGAAAGTGACGCCGCGTTCCACGGCTGTCCGGAGGAGAGAGATCATCTCCTGCTTGTCTTTAGGCGGACCATACGAAAAACTCATTCCCATGCAGCCAAGCCCTAGTGCCGAAACTTTCAGACCGCTTTTTCCCAATATACGTTTTTGCATTGTTTTCTCCTTTTCCTGTTTAACCGACTGACCCTGTTATTGATTATACCGTACTCCAGGAAAAGCACATGTAGGTAGAGCAATCCTGTTCAATTATTGCCTAATAATCCGGAAGCCCGGCCCTCGCTGCTCAAGCCCGCATGGGCAGTTCTACGTTTCATCACCACTTCAGGTCGATGACCGCTTTAAGCCCGTTGCAGTACCAAAAACAGCTGCGCTTGCAGGAAGCCAGGCGTTTAATGCTGGCAGAACGTATGGATGCTGCAAACGCGGCGTTTCAGGTCGGATACGAGAGCCCCTCGCAGTTCAGCCGTGAATACAACCGGTTGTTTGGAGCACCGCCGTTACGGGATATCACTAACTTGCGGCAACTGGCGATCTGTGAGAAGAGGTAGAAGGTAGGACGTAATAGAAGTTTGGGGTGTAATAAATGGAGAGGGGCTCTTTCCTGTTTTTAAGCTTCTTGAAGCATAGATGATGATAGTGCCTCGATTCATTTTCTATGATTCTTTAGTAAGTTGCTGCCATCCACCACGTAAACATTTATTTTTCAAATGTTCTTCATCAACTTCCTGGGTTTGGATATGTCTTGATCTTTCATTTTCTGAAGGGAATTCATCTTCTGTTGAACAATAAAATTGTCTCTTATCATTATCCCATCTCACTCTGGTAATTTTTCCACTGTTCCAGTTTCCTGACGAAATTACAAGATTAACAAATGGAGGGAACTCAATTGATATATCGTAGAAATATGGGGTTGATTTTAGTTCTTGGATTCTTTTGGGCTGATTATGCAGTATCTCATCAACTTCCCTTTTCCCCTTATTCCAGATTGATTTATAGACCCTTACATTGAACATTAAATGCTCCTTCTACCAATTATAGTTGCATTACTCAAATGGCAATGGCATCTGATCACGGCGTTCCTTACCCTTACCATGAACTTGCGCCCTTCGATTCCTGGCTGTTTTTTTGGGGGATGACGCGGCTTCTTCCACCCCTTTCTGATGCGCTGATTCTTCTAGCGAGGCATTAGCAGCCGTTGCCGCTTCCGGAATTTCTCCGGTGCAGCTATCCGGAGGTTCCACAGCTGCTCCCTTTATCATATCGGGTATACTCCCCGCCGGCATAACAGTTTTAAAAAAGAGCTGACTTTTTGGATCGACCGTATCCATCATTGGCAAAGGCTTTTCGATTTGTTCTAATGCCTCCGGAAATGGATCAACGAGACCATCATCCACATCGTGCTCCAAACCTTCGCCGTCCGGATGCAGCTCTGTTGCTGCAGGTTCCTCCACATTATTCATATTAACTGTTATGTCTTGCGGCTCAAAGAGTGCTTCCGAACTCAGCACCGGCTCATTCTTTAGTGGTTCTTCAACCTTTGACAACTCGATATTACTCGCATTGGGAAGACCTTTATCGCGATGTTTCCGATCTTTCGAGGCACTTTTCAAATAAAGATAGTTTGGGGTTTTTCCGCGCTTTTGCAAATGAATCCACTGAGTGCGGAATGCCAGGGTGTCTTTGATAAATTCCAATGCACGCTGCAAAAGAGAGCGGCGTTTACTGCTGTGATTGTTATGCTTATGGATGCTCATCGCGAAGCCTCATTTGGGCATTTTAAATCCCCACGTCAGCTGACAAAAATTGATCCTGACTTTTACACATAAAACATACCTCTGTACATTATAATGTAAAAATAATTCGACATGTGTAATAAATCACCCCGCCGCAAGCAACTGGGTATCAGTAGTCAAAATCCAGTATTCAGAATAAAAGCCATTCCTTTTGAGTTCTGACTTCTGGCTAATGAATTCCAGCAGCACACGACAAAAACAGTTATAAATCCTCATTCGCAGCAAGCTGCGGGGAATATGACCCGGAAAGATTTAACCATTGAAGAGCACGAAACTCACAGCCTTTCCCAGATGAATGCAAGCGACACTAAAGCTACTCGGTATCGAAATCAGGATCAAGCAGTTTTTAGATTGTACAGAAAATAAACCCGATGTGGACAGTAGTGATTACAACGAGATGTGTCTGGAGTTGCGCTGAAGAGTTAGGGTATAATTGAAATATGGCGTGAACGTAAACCGGGAAGTTACGATAAACAATTTATAACTTACTAATAGCCTGTTATGCAGTGGATTCGGTATAGCTCACATCTCTGAAACATACGTCATCTTCAATATTTATATTTAAATTCTGATTGTAAGATTCAATTAGTTCACTTATCTTTTTCAGCAGTTCGGCAGACACCATTGGTTTTTTAATAAAATGCAAATTTGGGATGTGTCCAATCGATGACTCGGAATATGCACTCATTAAAAGTATTATTGCATTCGGATTCATATCTTTTATTTCATGATATGCTGCTACCCCATCTTTACGGGGCATCGAGATATCCATCAGCACAAGTGTAATATTGTCAAAACATTCTGAATACTTAAAAACCGCCTCGAAGCCGTCCGCTGCTATTATTACATTGTATCCCTCTGACACCAGCAACGTATGCATAAACCTGCGCACTTGCTTTTCATCATCAACAAGCAGGATTGTGTGATCAGATGGAATATGGTTGCTCGCAAATTTCATAGCTTCAGCCTCGGATGTATTTTAAATTAATAACAAAAAAACACAAAAAAGTCTGTAGCCTAAAGTCAACATTTTCAAAGGATTATATGTATGTAGACCCCCCTTTACCCTTAAGCTTTAAAAGCAAATATGATTGCCAAAATCAAAACAACCATATCCTGGAGGAAGGAGATTTTAAGAATATATCTGTTCCCGGCTGGATAACTTAACGAATTTCGTGTTATTTGGATGCAAACAATAGGTACTTGTCTTGCCGGCATAAAGACCATATTTACAAATATTATTGTTTCTAGAGCATCTGTATAGCTCGCTGGTAATTCGTTCAGTTGCGCACGACTCCATTACCGGTTCCACTCTCAATACCTCACAAGCAAGTGCCTGCATTGAACACCCCCAACAAGTAAAATAAGACCTTTAAACTATAGCAGCCAATAAACAGAAGTAAATATAGTAACAAACTGCTACGCTTTTATTACGACATTTAATCAACCGATCAACAGTCCGGCACCATCCTGAAAATCCAAAAGTTTTGAGAAGCTTTGTTCGATTCGGGAAAATAATGGCCTCCACAGGACCTGTGGATAACCTGTTGAAAGAGTGAATGAGCCGCGAAAATTATTGAGTAGTTTTACGGCTTTTATCAGTTTGCATTACGAATAAGCACCGCGCGTAACTATCTGTTTTTTTGTGTCAATAGTTATTTTCAGCGGTATACGATCCTCTTTGAAATTGTAGTGCAGCGGTGATGGAAATATTGAAGTAAACGTGTGGATAACTTGAGAGGAATCAGGGGGTAACGTGGGTGTGCAATTTTCAACTATTTAGTTGAGACATCTTCCGAGAAAAAGCGAAATACAAAAAGGGCTGCCAAGTGTGTAGGCAGCCCTGATTCATAATCATGCCGGTTATTTCATCAGGCTGTAACCAGCTTCACGCCATCCCGCTATCCCAGCCGGGTAGCGGTAGACGTTCTTGAAACCGTTATCGACAAGCGATTTTGCCCCGAAATGACTTCTCCTGCAGGCGACAAAACCGCAGTAGACAACCAGATTGCGTTCCTTATCATTCCCTGCCACCTTAAAAAGATGCTCCTTGTCTTCGGGTGTAAGATCCTTCTCGGTTTTCGGCATGGCGGCATTAAGTGACCCCGGCAGAATGCCGAGCGCCCTGTCATCGTTAACCGGGAGAGTACTTATAATGACAATATTTTTCCCCTCATCAATCCATTTTTTCAATTCATCGGTGGTGACAACCTTGTATCCCCCCTCTTTTACGTCGGAGGAAAATTTGATGGCGGCCTTCTCAATAGGGACTTCAAGACCTTTGGGAGATGTGCCGATGGTGCCCGCACAGCCGGAAAGAGCGAGGATAAATAGAGAAATAACAGCTGACAGTTTCAAAACTTTCATTTCATAGACTCCTTTATAGATAGTTGAAATTTGCGTAGATATACAGGATTTAGGGTTCGGATGGCAAATTCTATTTGGATAAACTGTCAGACAGGATCAAACGTTGCCCAATTTTCTCTCCAACCTTTCAACAACCTCGGCAACGGTATCTTCAAAATCATCTCCTCGGACGGTAAAATATATAAATTGTCCCGTATGGTGTGACCAGTAGAGGTCTTCTATTGGAAGCGGTTCAAGCAGGGATTCAATCTTCTCATAGGAGATAAACGGGCCCCCGTCAGGCCACTTTCTGTCAAGCTTGGCTTGCTGAACATCCGACAAGAGTATCCGGTATGTTATTGAATAGACTTCAACCTTCATTACGGCTTGATATAGGCATTCAGCCCGATGGTGATCGCCTTGCCGTCCACTTCGGCAGTGGTAACGGCATTCCCCCTTGTGCTGGCAACCACCAGAGTTTTGCCGGACGCCGAGCGGGTTGGCGCTTCCAGGTCGATTTCAATGCAGAGTTTGTTACCTTTGATTTCAGCGGTCATTGCCATGGTTGGTTTTCCTTTTCAGTTAGTTAAATTCGGGGAAATAACACCCTCCACAGAGCCTGTGGATAACCTGTTGAAAGAGTGAATGAGCCGCGAAAATTATCGAGTAGTTTTGCGGTTTTCATCAGTTTGCATAACGAATAAGCACCGCGCGTAACTATCTGATTTGTAGTGTCAATAGTTATTTTCACCGGTATACGATCCACATTGAATTTGTATTGTATCGATGATGAAAATAAAGAAAAAATTGTGTGGATAACTTGAGTAAAATCAGTCACATCTGCAGTTGCCGGATAAAGGTTCCCACAGCCGCAAAATATGCCTTTTGATTGGCTGACATAATCGTGTTGTGATCACCTTGTTCAAAGACTAGCAACTCCTTCGGTTCGTTGGCCCATGCATAAAGGCGCTCGGCGTGGGAGAGTGACACCAGGTCATCGTTGCGGGTATGCATCACCAGGACACGCCCCCTGTAAGCCGAAATTTTATCATGCTGATTGAGGCAGCTGTTCACGGCCTCCCGCAGTTCGTCAAGCGTCGCCCCGACATCGCGCGGCTCAATACGGACCAGTATCCGCTCAAGCGGATCGGCAAGGCCGCTCTCAACTATCAGGCCGGCCGCCTGTGGATAGCGGGCGACACCATGCAGGGCGTATAGCGACCCAAGCGAGCGTCCGAAGAAGACAATGCGTTCGGGTGGAACACCGGAGGCTTCGACAATCAGCTCCACATCATCCAGCATGGCGGCTAGCGCCGGCATACCGCTGGACATTCCGTAGCCACGGTACTAGGCCAGCAGCAGATTGGCACCCAAACCGGTTATTAACTCTTCAAACTCGCCAAGGTAATCGGCAACTGACTCACCGTTGCCGTGGAAGTGGACAATTGTCGGAGCATCCTTGTCCACAATACAGTAGCGGCATCCAAGCCTGAAACCGTCCCCTTCGGCAAAAAACGGTTCCTCGAAGCGGTTTGGCCACGGGTAGAAATAGCGGCTGGAAAGTTCCGGGTGGTCAAGAAAAGGGTCTGGCATACGGCATGTTTCCTTCAGCCCATCGGGTTGAACAGCCATTAAAGATCACTTTCCTTAGCCCCCAGTTTATCAAATACCCTCATCAGCTCAATTGGGAGTGGGAAAACTATGGTGCTGTTCTTCTCCACGGCAATCTCGGTAAGCGTTTGCAGGTAGCGCATCTGCATGGCTGCGGGGTTCCGGCTGAGGGTATTGGCGGCTTCCAGAAGCTGCTGGCTGGCCAGAAGTTCCCCTTCGGCGGCAATTACCTTGGCGCGCTTTTCCCGTTCGGCTTCGGCCTGTTTGCCCATGGCGCGCTGGATCTGTTCGGGAAGGTCCACACTCTTGAGTTCAACGGCGGAGACTTCGACACCCCAAGGTTCGGTGGAGGAATCGATGATTTCCCGAAGCCTCACGCTTAGTTTTTCGCGATCTGCCAGTAGTTCGTCCAGAGTTACTTCGCCGAGAATTGATCGCAGCGTGGTCTGCGCAATCTGGCTGGTGGCGTAGTGATAATTTTCCACGCCAAGAATGGCCTGTTTGGCGTCCAGCACCTTGAAGTAGACAACAGCGCTGACCTTCAAACTCACGTTATCGCGAGTGATGATGTCCTGGCTCGGTACATCCAGCACCACGGTGCGCAGACTGATGCGCACGGCAGTTTGAAAGGGGCGGAAGACGAAGACAAGGCCGGGGCCCTTGGGATCCTTGTTCACCTTGCCCAGTGTGAACACCACAAGACGTTCGTACTCATTCACCACTTTGAGGCAGCTCACGAGCCAGACGAAACCGATGAAAAGAAAAGGGGCAAAACCAAATCCCATGGCGTACAGTGCTTGCATGCTCTCCTCCGAAAATATGGATAGGAATTTATTTTTCAACGGTATGAAGAATACCATTCAAACCAGCTACCGTCAAATTGACGGCCATTGCCGTGACAGGATATTCCATGCCTCGGTATAACAGTCTTATTCTATGTTACTTTCAAGCTGACACTTTACCACCCCTAACCCCTCCTAAAATAGGAGGGGGATTAAAGCTCCCCTCCTTACAAAGGAGGGGCTGGGGGTGGTTGGGTTTAGTGCCATTTTGATTGCAACTTGGAATTGCAATGATTTTGGCCGTTTGTCAACCGGCAATTCAGTTATCATTCAACGGTCTAAGCTTGAGCTTTGCAGGATTGGGTATAAAGAAGGGGACACACTGTTGGTAGTTCCGGTACGCTTCGCCAAACTCGGCCACAAGCCGTTTTTCTTCAATCAAGCCGCCAATAATGAAATACAGAGTGCCGACGATGGTCAAAAGCAGCCATTGTGATGTCATAACAGGGTTCAGCGCCATAAACATGGTTGAGAAGAAATAGAGGGGGTGGCGTACAATCGAGTACCACCCTGAGTTTGTGAATGAGCTGGATCTGCGTTTGCTGAATCCGAAAAATTCGCCGGCGCCGATCTGGCAGAGGCAGTTCACAAGTATCACAACGATAATAAGCTGCAGCAGATACATGATCAGACTCAATTTCCCCGGCACAAAATAGAGCACATCCGAATGCCGGTAGGCCGACATGACCCATCCGAACATGACCAGTGAGACAATATTGTAGCAGAGCCGGTATCCGGGACGGTCAGTACCATGAACTATTTTTTTTGCCCAGGCGGTAGCAAACAGCGAATGGAGTACGGCAAACAGAATGAATCTCAATATGAAGCTGATTTTGTCGGGCATATCTAACCCCAGGAATTAATGCGTCAGCATAGATGTCCGGACAGAGCCGGGAAGAGAGTCACGGCATATATAGCTGTTCATTTTTCGGCACATACCAGCGGATCTGGTTATGTCCGATGCCGGCCGGAGCCGGTTCAACCCCGCGAATACGTGAGCTTACCACCGGGAGTGAATCGGGCACATAGAGGAAAGTATACGGCTGTTCATCGGCCATAATTTCCTGAATGCGGAAATATGCCCATTTACGTTTTTCGATATCGAAGGTATTGCGCCCTTCGATCATCAGGCGATCAACTTCCGGATTGTTGTAACCGATAAAATTCAGCTCCCCCGGCTTGTTCTTGCTGGAGTGCCAGATATCATACATATCCGGATCCTGAGAGACCCCCCAGGCCAACAGCACCACTTCAAAGTTCCCTTTATTGACAAACTCCTTCAGGAATGCGGCCCACTCGACAATCCGAATTTTAACATCGATGCCAACCTGGCGGAGACGCTGCTGGATGATTTGGGCGGTCATCAGGCGCTGCAGGTTTCCCTGATTGGTCAAAATGGTAAACATGAACGGCTTGCCCCCCTTCACCAGGATGCCATCACCGTTTTTCTCCTTCCAGCCGGCCTGCGCCAGCAGTTCGGCAGCATGTTTAGGATTATAACCGATATCCTTGACGGCTGGATTGTAGGCCCAGCGCCCCGGTACAATCGGACCATGCGCTTTTTGCCCCATCCCGAACAGTACCCCCTGGATCAGTTCATCCTTGTTGATCGCGGCGGTCATCGCCTGCCTTATGCGCTTGTCGCCAAAGAGCGGGTGGCGCAGGTTGTACCCCATGTACAGGTAGCTGGATGATGGATAGCGATATTTGTTGAAACGGCTGGTGAAACTTTTTGTCGCGGTCTGGCGGGCAAACTGAACCGGGGTCAGGCTCATAAGGTCGATCGCGCCCGCTTTAAGCTCCATGTACATCGTGGAACTGTCGGGGATAATGCGATAGATGTAGCGGTCGATGTACGGGCGCCCTTCGAAATAATCCTCGTTTGCTTCCAATACGATCTTTTGACCCGACACCCACTCTTTGAAACGGTATGGCCCGGTGCCGACCGGTTTTCGAGCGAGAGGGCTCTTGGTGATATCCTGTCCCTCCAGAAGATGAGCAGGAAGAATATTCACCCCCCATGACGCCAGGGCCGGCGCAAATGGCGAATCGTACGTAACTCGTATCGTATATTGATCGGGGGCCAAAATGCTTTTGACCTGTTTGAAATCTTCGGCGTACGCGGTGGGAGTTTTGGGATCAATCGTGACCTTGTATGTGTAGAGTACATCTTGTGCGGTCAACGGAGCGCCGTCATGCCATTTAACCCCTTTCCGAAGGTGAAACGTGATAGTCAGGCCATCCTTGGAGATATCAAAGGAGTCGGCAAGATCGCCGACAATGGTAAGGTTTTTGTCGTACTTGACCAGGCCGTTGTAGATCTGACCGGCCACGGCATGGGATGATGAATCGGTTGCCAGTAGAGGAATGAGGGTGGAAGCTTCGCCGATAGTGCCTTCAACAAGCGAATCACCTCTGGCTGGGACGGTGGATGAAGCGGGAATAATCGGCACGGCAGGTGTTTCAGTGTTGCTGCACGCAGCTAAAATCACGCTGAACAGCAGCGCCATCAGCAGGCATCGCACACCATGCGACGGCATCATTTTTCGCTCTGCTCCCCTTTAAGCTTGTGCATCTTTTCGACCAGCTCTTTGCGCTCTGGGGCCAATTCAAGCGCTTTTTGAAACTGCTTCAAAGCTCTTCTGACGAAGCGGCGCGCCGCGTAAACATCACCCAGATGTTCGATAATGGTGGAATCATCATTAACCAGAGTGATCGCCTCTTCCAGCGCCTCGGTAGCGTCACCATAGCGCTTGAGTTTGAAGTAGACCCAACCGAGGCTGTCCAGTATGAAGGCATCGCGCGGTCGGAGGACAACAGCCTGTTGGATATATTTCAGTGCTTCCTCAAGATGTATTCCCCTTTCGGCATACGAATATCCCAGATAATTTAAAGCCTGAGCATCCTTCGGATCAAGCTGCAGCACCTGTTTCATTCGGTTGATCGATTCCTCACGCTTGCCAAGCTTGTCGAACAGCACTCCGATCCGGAAATGCAAACGCGGTTCTTTCAGAAACTGCTGTTCATTTTCAAGCAGAATATCGAGCCCGGCCTGAGGCTTGTCAATTGATTCGTACAGAGAGGACAAACTCAGATATAATTCAAAGTTTTCCGGATTTGAAGCTATAGCATCCTTGAAAACAGCGATTGCGGCGTCCGGCTTACCCTGTTCCTTCAGTATCAGCGCAATATGACTGACCACTTCAAGATACTGGGGAGAATTACGGGGAATCTTGGAGAACTCGGCAAAGGCATTATCGAGGTCACCCTTCTCTTCATAGGCAATTCCCCGGTAGAGGCGGATATTATAAGCGGTGGGATCTTTCTCAAGCATTTCACCAAACACGGCAATCGCGGCGTCATACTGTTCAAGTTCCAGATGCACCAATCCGGTTTTCCGCATCGTTTCCTGGCCGCCCAAACCGTACCCGGCAGCCAGTTTAAGATATTCCAATGCTTCGGCAAACCGGCGCTGCTGGAGCAGTAACTGGGTCAGTCGCTGCAGTACCGCGGCACGATGTTCATCCAGATTGACAAGCGTACGGTAGGTATCTATCGCATGCGGATAATCGCCAAGAGCCTCGTACGTTGCGGCCTTATCGATAACCGCCTGGTCAAATTCCGGCCTTAGTTCCAGTACCTTGTCGAAATACACGAGAGCATCACGATAAAGCTTCATCTGGCTGTAGGTACGCCCCAAATAATAATATCCGAGAATGGAGTCCGGATTAAGCTTGACCAGCGCCTTGAGCGTGACAACAGCTTCTTCATATTCAAATAGGCGTGTCAGTGACAGAGCCAGATGAAGGTAAGCATCTTCCTTGGAGGGGTCCAACTTGACCGCTTTGCGCAGGTAATCCGCCGCTTCCAGATCTTTCCCGGCCGATGACATCACCACACCACCCAGAACATACGGAGGACGATAGGTCGGGTCGAGGGCTATCGCTTTGTTGATATATTCAAGGGTTTCCGGGATCTGGCCGATTTTCAGCTTGATCTCGGCTACTTCACCATGCAGTCTGGCCGAACCGGGCTCAAGTGAAATTGCTTCACGCAGCAGACTAAGGGCCGTGGGATAGTCGCCATCATGAGTCGCGAACCGTGCCCTGGAAAAAAGATACAGAGAGTGGGCATGAGGATCATGGATCTTGGTGATGGCCGGCGAGGCCGTTTCCGGAGTCGGAGCGACACCGGCGCATGCGGTAAGAAGCAGGAGAAACAGCAATATGATCAGCCGCATGTACATTGGAAAGGAATTCCATTTCAAAGAAAATACCAACGTTTGAGGCTAGCACGAATCAAAATATTGGTCAAACGATAATAATAATTGGAATGTTGCAGTTGACATCAGCCGCTTCCGGATGGAATATGAGAAGATGAATCATACATTACTCTATCTAATTCTTGTACTGCTGCTGGTAGCTATAAACGGTTTTTTCGTGGCTGCCGAATTTTCACTG
This sequence comes from uncultured Geobacteraceae bacterium, assembly GCA_903925005.1. Taxonomy (GTDB): domain Bacteria; phylum Desulfobacterota; class Desulfuromonadia; order Geobacterales; family Pseudopelobacteraceae; genus JACRCG01. The sequence goes on along the minus strand of CAIYDX010000231.1, from coordinate 10,820 downwards.
GTTTCGGTTCGCCGCTCCCGGGTGGTTTCGCTTGCGGAAAGCGGCGATGCTCGTGCCGCAACGCTGCTCGGCTTACTCGATAATCTCAATTCCTACATATCAGCCACGCAGCTAGGCATCACGATGTCGTCATTAGCGCTGGGCTGGATCGGTGAACCGGCACTCTCGCAACTGCTGGAAGCGCCGCTACACGGTTTGGTTTCCGATGCTGTTCGTCATACGATTGCTTTTGCCGCGGCATTTACCATTATTACCTTTCTGCATATCGTACTCGGAGAACTTGCCCCAAAGACCTTCGCGCTGGAACGAGCAGAACGTGTTGCCCTGGCGGTCGTATGGCCGCTGCGATTGTTCCATACACTCTTCGCCTGGCCGATACGTCTGCTTGCATTTTCCGGTAGAGGCACAGTCAAGCTGTTGGGATTACAAAACTTGCCTGATCATTCCAGTGTATATACCGTGGACGAATTGCGGCAAATCATCAATATTTCCCACACAAGCGGCACGTTGGAGGCCGACGAGCAGCAGAAGCTCCACCATATTTTTGAATTTTCCGACTCGGAAGTTCAAGACGCCATGATTCCGCGAAATGCCGTGGCAGCCCTTCCGGTTACCGCAACCCTCGAAGAGACGCAGGCCGCCTTTAATTCGCTTCGCTTTTCACGCATACCGGTATATCAGGATCAACTGGACAATATTATCGGCATTGTCGTCAGAAGAGACCTTGAACCGTATCTTTCTCATACGGATACACCCGACTTCGATCTTGGCAATCTCATTCACCCTCCCCGCTTTATCCCGGCCAATGCCCAACTAAGCACCGCTTTGAAACAGATGCAGTTATCACGCAGTCATATGGTTTTTGTTGTCGATGAATATGGCGGCTTTGAAGGAATTATTACGCTTGAAGATCTGCTTGAGGAAATAGTGGGAGAAATTGACGACGAATTTGACGAAGTTTCTCCGGATCAGTGCATTGAGGATAATAATGATTATCTGCTTGACGGCATGCTTACCGTGCGCGAGGTAAACCTCCGGCTCAATCTGCATCTGCCGGAAGACGCCCCCTACAGTACTATTGCCGGCTTCCTGCTTGCCCAGTCCGGACGCCTGCTACAGCAGGGAGAAAGCATCCTTTTCGAGGAGACCCGCTTCACGGTGGAAAATGTCGACCGAAAACGGATACGCCGTGTCAGGGTCACGCAAGAGGTGCCAACAGCGTGAAAATCACCTCCGGCTTTATCAAATTATCCGGTTTTTTGCTGTTCGCAGTCGCGACTCTGGTGTTTGCAACGGCTTTATTTCTCCCCTACCTTATGGATGTCAACGCCTACCGCACCGAAATAATATCGGCTCTCCAGCAAAGTCTTAATCGCCCGGTCAGTTTCAGCTCGGGTTCATTTGCCTGGCATTTCGGGCCGTCGTTCGAATTTAAATCGCTTACCGTTAAAGAGCGCGAGGGAGATGCCGATTTTATTTCGGCGCGGCAAATTACCGTTCAATTGGCCCTGATACCCTTGCTGGAAAAAAAGGTCGAATTAACGAGCCTGACTCTGGATGAGACAACCATTTCACTGTTTCGCAATTCGGACGGCACATATAATATCGACGACCTGTTAAAGCCGGGCAAAGGCGGCATGCATATAAATTTCAACAAAATCCGCATAAACAAGGGGTCAATACTCTGGAAAGATATGGCCGGCCGAAAGGAACCGTTTTCTGCTGCGATGCATAATATTTCTCTTAATGCGAATCATGTTGGACGAGGACAAAAAGGGCACCTGAAATTATCCGCCGACATCCCCGCTTTAATCGGCGCCCCCACTCACATCACTCTCTCCGGCGCACTGCAGCTCCCCGCTGGCGGGACGTCGTTACTGGAAACTTTTGCTGATTGCGATCTGGCGGTAAAACAGGCTGAAATAGGCCGGTTCTGGTCTTATTTTGGACGGTTTGTCCCCTTTGCCGACACCGGTGGGAGGCTGGATTTCATCACCAGTTTCAAAGGCAAACCGGAGGACTTTTCTGCCAAAGGAAAAATTCTGATCAACGGCGCATCCGTGAAATGGCCGACAATATTTCATACGACTCTTGCACCAAAAAACCTTAAGCTTGAGTACTCCATAGCATTGACAAAACAGCTGATCAATATTTCTGCAGTAGACCTCGGCATGGAGGGTTTCAGAATCAAGGGAAGCTTTCAGATGCACGATTACCTGACCAAGGATCCGCGTATCATCGCCAAAGCAAGCACTCCGGCAACATTTAACTACGAAGATGTCAGAAATTATGTGCCGTACGGAATCATCGAAAACGGCACCGCCGACTATATCGAAAACAAGATCAAAGCAGGGGTATTCAAACTCGATACCGGAATTCTGGACGGACGGCTAAGCCAGATTACCCACATGGAAATCGGACAGAATTGCAACACCCTCATAATTCGCGGACCGGTAGAAAAGGCCGTTTTAAGTTATGGCCCCAAAGCTCCTGTATTCAATAATATTAAGGGCATTGTTGAACTGAAAGGTAAAAACTTCAACCTGATCGGCATGACCGGAAACTTCGGGACCTCTCCGTTCTCACTCGATGGTTCCATCACTGAATACAATACCGATAAGACCGGCGATTATCCTGTCAAAATGCATATTTTGCCGCACGCTCCTGAAATTGCCTGGCTTGCAAAAATTGCCGGAATTCCGAAACTGGAATACAGAAACAACTCGTCATTACAGCTTACCGGCAGCGGTCACTATTCAGCCTACAAGCTTGAAGGGGACTGGGATCTCAAACAGGCAGCCTACACGCTGCAAGGGTACGTCAGTAAACCGCTATCGATGCCGCACACGCTCAAGTTCAGTACGGTGATCGGAAAAGAGTTCACCAAGGTCACATCAGTTAATTATAACCTGCAACCGCTGGTTATCACCGGTAGCGGCCTGATCGGCTATGGAGAAAAGCCGTATCTCGGCTTCGATCTTCAAACCAACAGATTTATGATGAGTGAAGCCCTGCCGATTCTCACCATGTGGCACAAGTATAAAGTGCAAGGAACGGTACAGGCTCATATCATGGGAGAAGGAGATCCGTATGATCCTGACTCGATGGATTACTACGGCAACGTGAATCTCGCCCGGTTCAGCTTTCATCCCGGAGAGCAGATGAAACAGATCGACGGCATCAACGGTTCGGTTGCTTTCAAAGGAGACAGCCTGGAAACATCCAGCATGAACATCCGTTACGGCAGTTCCATGGTTACCGTAAAAGCGGCCGTAAAGAACCTCCACAACCCTGAAGGGGACATCACGCTTTACTCGCCGCAACTCTATCTGCGCGACATTAACCTTGCCGAAGCCCGCCCCGATGCCAGCATCAGGCGTTTCAACGCGAGCTGTGCGCTGCGCAAGGACTCCATTACATTAAAAAGTGTCTCCGGCCTGGTCAATTCATCCAATTTCAACCTGAGCGGCATCTACCTGACCGGACGTTCCCCGCAGGCGACCATCACCGTGACATCATCAAAACTGGACCTGGACGATCTGCGCATGTTTTCTTCACAGGCGCATAAACCGGACAGTCCGCAAAGCCCGGGTCTCGACCTTAAACTTATCATGAATGTTGATGGTGGAAATCTCGGGAAGCTGACATTCAGTAAACTGAACGTTGTTGCTCAACAGGATAAAAGCGTTATTTATCTGCAAACCCTGACCGCCGGAGTGCTGGGGGGCAAACTTACGGCCAAGGGGAGAATTGCCCCAGGCGGTGAGCAGGGAAGCCGTTATGACCTGACGCTAGATATATTAAAAGCCGATGCGGAAAAACTCTTCGCCGCCCTCGATATTTCACACGAAATCACTGGCACTCTGACGCTGCATGGCGATCTCACGGCCCGTGGCAATACTCTGCTGGATGTCAAAAAGAGCGCATTGGGAAATATTCGTCTCGGCATGTACAGCGGAATGTTGCGAAAATTCAACGCCCTCTCCAAGGTATTTTCGATTTTGAATGTTTCCCAACTGCTCAAATTCAAGCTGCCGGACATGGCTTCGGGCGGCATGCCGTACAGCAGCATTAAAGGGAGCTTCTCCGTTAAAGACGGCATCCTGTCCACTCAGGATCTCTTCATAAACAGTAATGCCATTAACGTAACGATAGTCGGGAATGCGGATATAGTTAAAGAAGAGCTGAATTTTACCCTCGGAGCCCAGCCGCTTCAGACTGTAGACAAGATCGTCCACCGGATCCCGATTGTCGGATGGCTTTTGACCGGTAAGGATAAAGGTCTGGTGACAGCCTATTTCGAGGCTAAAGGAAAATGGTCCGACCCACAGGTCAGCGCCATTCCGGTGAAATCAATGGGAAAAGGGATACTGAATATATTTATCAGAGCATTTGAATTGCCGGTGAAGCTGTTCACTGATACCGGCGAGGTTATTCTGGGTCAGTAAATACCGTAATTTTTTGAATCGGAGAAGAGTTCCTTGAGCAGCAGGTTGTTCAGGTAATGTCCGGTTTTGTTGGCTTCGACTTTTCCGAGAATGCGATAACCGCTGGTGTAAAAATCGCCGATCAGGTCGAGAATCTTATGATTGACGAGCTCTTTTTTGTAGCGGAGACCACGCGGGTTCATTATTTCGTCACTCCCGATCACCACGGCATTATCCAGCGATCCACCTCTGGCCAGGCCGACCTTGCGAATGGCTTCGATCTCTTCCTGAAGCACAAACGTACGAGAATTTATTATGGCAAAAGCGTTTTCGACGTCGGTAACCCGTTTTTTCTGTTTTCCGACCGGCGAGCGAAACTCTATCGACATCGTGATTTCAAGCGTATTAAGCGGCTTGACCTTGACCCATGAGTCGTTGTGGTGCACCTCTATCGGACGCAGCACTTTCAAATAGACTCCGGACTCCGGGAACTCGTACACACCGGCCTTCCACATACCCTGATAAAATTCCCAGGCCGAACCGTCGAGGATCGGCACTTCGGGGCCGTCGATGTAAATCAGGCAGTTGGTGATACCGGAGAAATAGAGCGCCGCCATCAGATGCTCGATAGTCGAAACTGAGACGCCGTCGCTGCCGATCTGGGTGGAGAGGCGTGTATCACCTACCATGTCGTAGCGGGCTGGAATGAGCTGCCCGTTATACACAAAAGCGATGCCGAATTCACGGCGGGGAAGAAACTCCAGGGTTACTTCCTTCCCGCTGTGCAGGCCGATGCCGGAAACTTTGAAAATGCTGTTTATGGTTGTTTGTCGTTTTATCATTTATCCGATGACCCTGCTTTTAAGTTCGGCATGTTCCGCGGCAAGTGCATCGTACTTCCGCTCCAGTTCACGGATCTGATCGAACAGACAGGATATCGCCTTGGCTTCAGGGTCAGGCAGCTGACCATGCTGAAGATCCGCGCGTCCTTCGTCTTTTTTCTCTTCGGCCATAACCATTCGCCCCGGGATTCCGACAACCGTAGCATTATCCGGAACTGCCTTGACGACTACGGAGTTGGAGCCGATCTTGGCCCCCTTGCCGACAGTAAAAGGCCCCAAAACCTTGGCGCCGGAACCGATCACTACATTATCCAGCAGAGTCGGATGGCGCTTGACCTTGTCCCAGGTAACCCCGCCCAGCGTAACACCATGATAGAGTGTCACATTATCACCGATTTCGGCGGTCTCACCGATGACAACCCCCATGCCATGATCGATAAAAAATTTCCTGCCGATCTTGGCGCCGGGATGAATTTCCACGCCGGTCAGAAAACGCCCGAGGTGCGAGATGAATCTGCCAAGAAAAAACAACTCGTTGATCCAGAACCAATGGGCAATACGATAGATCCAGAGCGCATGCAGGCCGGGGTAGCAGAAAACAATCTCAAATACATTTCGGGCGGCCGGGTCGCGTTCAAAGACCGAGTTGATGTCTTCACGAATATTTTTAAACATATTCAACTCCTTCATTCTAACCAATTGCAATTTTGTAGAGTTAGCATACTGCCCGTAAACCTGTCAAATTCATTTCATAACGCCGAGTTCTGATAAACGGACACAGATAACTTCCTGCTCGACAAAAATGTCGTTTATTCTTATAACAAGCAGTATAGAATATTTGAGACTATTACTGCTGCTACCGGAGAGTTCCCGTGAAGACCTTAACCTTGTCAGCCCCCGCAAAAATTAATTATCTGCTTGATGTCATCGGAAAACGACCTGATGGCTATCATGAGCTTCGTATGATCATGCAGCGAGTAAATCTCTGTGATGAAATCATCCTCACCCTGACAGACACCCCTGTCATAAACGTAATCTGCAACTCGAAAGGGGCTCCGGACGGCCCTGGCAATATTGCCTGGAAAGCCGCACGGGCGATGTTGGATTGTGCTGCGTCCGGTATCGGGGTGAATATAGAGGTCATTAAAAACATTCCTGTTGCCGCCGGACTGGGAGGGGGGAGCAGCGATGCGGCATCGGTACTTATGGGGATGAATGAGCTGTTACAGCTAGACTTCACCGAACAGAGACTCATGGAAATCGGCTGCAAGCTTGGCGCGGACGTCCCTTTTTTTATATTTAAAAAAACTGCGCTTGCCGAGGGGATCGGTGAAAAATTCACCCCTCTGCCTAAAATGCCGAAGTGCTGGATTCTGCTTGTCAATCCCGGTGTACATGTTTCAACCGCCTGGGTTTATCAAACTTTACAGTTGACAAGCACGAGAGAGCTGAATAGACTGCCGGAGTTTTTCGAATCAATTGAGCAAATTGTTGCAATTCTGGCCAACGACCTTGAATCGGTCACAATCCCGGCTTTTCCGGTAATCGCCGAAATCAAGGAACGCCTGATTAGCCTGGGCGCGACTGGAAGCATGATGTCGGGCAGCGGGCCGACTGTTTTCGGTATTTTTAGTAGTTATGACAGCGCGGAAGCTGCCCGCCGGGAAATTACAAAAGACACCGACTGGTTCGCAGCAACTGCGGAAACACTCTGAGTCGATATCTTATTCAGCACATTGGGGCGTCGCCAAGCGGTAAGGCACCGGATTTTGATTCCGGCATTCCCAGGTTCGATCCCTGGCGCCCCAGCCAATAATAACAAAGGGTTAGCTTAATAGGCTAACCCTTTGTTTGTGTAAAAACACCCCGTGGCACACTCTTTCAGAGTCAAGTTATGGTGTCTATTTTTCATCCCATCTCAATTCCTACTTACATCAAATCCTGCCTAGACACAGGAACCTCTCATATCCGATTCGAGTTTTACCAGAGCTGCTTCACCCACATGCAGAGGGCTGATTTCAGGACCGGAACTTAGTGACCGAATAAACCGCGGAAAATAGTCTAAATCAAATTGTTTGCTCTTGATATTAACCAGACGGACTATTGCCAGCAGGGTGTCATGATGATCAAAATGTTCAGTGTGATGATTGGCCACGATGGAGCTGTATACGCGAGGAATGTCCCAGTGATACATGATGCGGAATCCCTGTTCAACATGCAGGTCGGAGAAAACATCCATAAGGGTTTCATAGTCAAGCTCAAACTTGATTTCAGCACTCAGGCTGATTCGTTCCATGGCTTTAAGGAGATAGAGTTTGCCGATGTCATGGAGTAGACCAGCCATGTATGCTTGATCAGCCACCCACCTGAGACCCATATTAATAGCCAATGATTGACAGCCTATTGCACAGGCATAGGAATGAGACCAGAGGTGGTGCATCATATTGTTTACAACCGGGATGCTGGAAGAATGGAGGGCGGCCTGTGATGCCGCCATAGCCAGATTGGTAATCTGCTTTGCACCTAAGCGGTTCACAGAATCCTTGATGGTCTCCGATTGGTAGCGACCCGTATAAGCAGATGAATTAGCCATCTTGAGGATCTGGATCGCCAAGGCCTGATCCTTGTTGATTGTCTCAATGACATCATCAATGTCTGCATCCTGATCAGCCAATAGTCTTAACAATTCTAAGGCGACAGAATTAAATACCGGCAAATTGATTGGTTGCCGGCAGATTTGATAGCGAAGATCAAGAGAAAATCCCATTTGCATTCCCCTTCAAAAATACGATCTTAACAAACCTGTTTTTGTACATCTAAATCATGAAATCCAGCTGCTGATGGCCACAGAATACGAAGGAGAGAAAGGAATACTGGAGGCAATTCTACAGGAATATTTTCTAATGAACAAACAAATACTGGATTTTTAATTTGCAATTGGCAATACTTCAGGAAAGACGATATGTATAAGTAGTTTCTGTCCGGAAACTCCGGATAGAAACTAGCAGTTTCCGAGTTGGAAAGCGGGGATTTTTTGTCCTGGCAAGAAAATCGAGGGGTTGCGCGGAGGCGTACTACTGTACGCCGCACAAGCAAGACCGAAGATTGACGCCGCCAGGGCGAAAAAGCACCCTTTCCGGACGGAAACTAAGTAAATTTATGTAATCAAGCGGTCTATTCAGGAGAACGGCATGTCCGACATAAAGAAATCAATTGACTCTTCAGCCGGGTTCAAAAGGCGGTTGGCAATAACTTTTGTCCTGCTGAATATGCTGGTCTACAGTATAGCCGGATTGTCACTATACCAGAGTAGGATCAAGTATGAACTGCAGGCGGAAGTATCGACTCAGAACCTTTCAAGCGTCCTCGAACATTACATTAACGGTGAACTAAGCAGCATTGACATGGCACTCATTGCCGTAAAGCATGAAGCAGAAGAGCAGATTAAACGAGGTGGAATCAACAAGGAAGCACTGAACAGGTACATGACTCGGCAGCACTCCTATTTGTCGTCACTCCAAGGGTTACGGATGACTGACTCCAGGGGTGATGTCTTGTATGGGACCGGAGGCATAACCCCCGAAAATACCGTAAATATGTCCGATCGAGACTACTTCGTCTTTGAACGGGATAATCCGAAAGGCGACGTCTTCATATCAAAGCCGGTCTTTGGACGTATTGCGAAGCAATGGGTTATTAACATCGCACGACGCGTAGATAATCCTGATGGTTCGTACGCAGGCACGGTATATGGCGCTCTCACTCTTGATCACTATATTAAGATTTTTTCCGCTATCAATGTCGGTAAAATGGGTGCTGTCACCCTCCGCAATGGTGAAATGGCTGTAATTGTCAGATATCCCGAACCAAAAGGCGTCGGCAGCACCATTGGTAATAAAACAGTGTCAAAGGAGTTCTCCGACCAGGTAAAGGCCGGCAGAAAAAGTGCCACATTTAGGGTTCGTGCCCGCATAGATGGCACTGAGAGGATGTTCACTTATCGTAAGATAGCAGATTACCCTCTTTTTATTATTATCGGCCTTGCAAAGGATGAATATCTCGCCGGTTGGCGAAAAGAAGCCATGTCGCAACTCGGCTTGGTTGTTTTTTTCAACTTGGTTACATTTATTACTATGAGGATGCTGTTAACCAAATGGAAACTTAGAAAGAAGGTTGCAGTCGAACTGCTTGAGTCCCGAAAACAACTGGCGGACATCATCTCATTTCTGCCGGATGCCACTCTATGCATTGATAAGGATAAGCGTGTCATAATTTGGAACTTGGCAATAGAGGAGATGACCGGCGTTTCGGCCCAGGAAATGATCGGTAAAGACGATTATGCTTACAGCATCCCATTTTATGGAGAATCACGGCCGCAGTTGATAGACCTGGTCTTTATGGGACACGAAGAAATTGCATCCCAGTACCCTAACATCACCCGCAAAGACGACACCCTTATGGGGGAAGTATTTTGCAAATCCCTTTACAACAATAAGGGAGCATGGGTTTTTGCCAAGGCTTCACCGCTCTATGATCAATCCGGTAATATTATTGGTGCGATAGAGAGCATCCGCGACATCACTGAATCCAAACAAGCCCTTGAGCAAGTTGAGAGTCTTTCACAGCGCCTCCAACTGGCAGTCTCGTCAGCAAATTTAGGTGTCTGGGATAGGACAATAAATGACAATAAAATGGTTTGGAATGACCGGATGTTTGAGCTGTATGGCATCACCCGTGAAACTTTTACCGGCAATGTTGATGCTTGGCTGAACGGGCTGCATCCGGAGGACAGGGAAGCGGCAGTTGCTGCATCTCAGGCCGCACTGAACGGAGAAAAAAAGTATGACACAGTCTTCCGTGTCTGTCATCCGGACGGGACTGTGAAGCATATCAAAGCAGAAGGACTGGTAATAAGGGGAACAGACGGCACGGCAGAGCGTGTGATCGGCGTCAACGCCGACATAACGGAAATGAAACGCGCCGAGGAAGAAAGGACCAAACTTGAAGGTCAACTCCTTCAGCAAAACCGCTTGGCAGCCATGGGAGAGATGGTCAGCAATATAGCCCATCAATGGCGGCAACCACTAAACAATATCGCACTGATGGTGCAAAATCTGCAAATTTCCTTTGCGTCAGGCAAGCTAACCACGAGTGAGTTTGATTTGGAGATAGACGCTGTCATGCAAATCATCCTGCATATGTCCAGCACCATAAACGATTTCAGAAACTTCTTCCGACAAGATAAAGAAAAGTGCTCTTTTTTAATTGCCAAAGTAGCGCCACAAGCCGTTGGGCTTCTATCTGCCGCCTTAAAAGACGGCAACATAGAACTTGACTTACAATTGGAGGAAAACATCATAGTATTTGGCTTCATGAATGAATATATGCAGGCATTGCTTAATATCATTGCTAATTGTCACAGTCTATAATTCTTCATCAGAAACAGATGATGCAGTTCTGACATGATCGTCACCTAAGATCTCGGTTCCTCTCGTCAACGTAGTATTACGAGAGGAGACTGAAGATGACTGAATCAATTGGAAACGTTGCG
>CAIYDX010000230.1 GCA_903925005.1 uncultured Geobacteraceae bacterium | reverse complement strand
CTGACGACAAATTTCCTCGTCAGGAAACTGATTACGAAACTCATTGATATTCATAGGTAGTTCCTCCTTGAAGGAAAACTACCACAACCATGTGTCAGATTACGTCATTCCCACCTTTCTCTGGGGGATAGAACCGTTTATCTTGGCATAGTCCTGTATGCGGTTTTCGGCGGAGCGGACTTCGGTGGCGGCATCTGGACCGGCCTTGCCTCCGGTCCCCGGGCGCGAGAACAGCGGAACCGGCTTTTAGATGCCATTGGGCCGGTCTGGGAAACGAATCACATCTGGCTCATTTTTGTGGTGGTAACTCTCTTCACCGCCTTTCCGAAAGGATTTGCCGCGATTTTTACCATCCTGCTGGCTCCCTTGGTAATCGCCCTGATCGGTATCAATTCCCGTGGGGCAGCCTTTGCCTTCCGTCACTACGGCAGACAGACGGGTGAACAGATCCCCTTCATGACTCGCACCGTTGCATTAGCAAGTTTTCTGACTCCATTTGCTTTCGGGATGGCGGTGACTGCAACCGCCACAGGGAAAATAGTTTTTATCAACGGCATAGTACAGGCTGAACCATGGTTCTGGATCAACCCATTTACTCTGGTTGGGGGGCTTGTAGGAACGGCCATCTGCACCTATCTGGCACCGATCTACATGACGGTACACACCGAAGGGGAGTTACAGAGAGATTTTAGACGTAATGGATTAATCGCCGGAGTGGTGCTCGGCTTCCTGACCTTAGTAGAGATACCGGTTGCAATGGTTGTTGCTCCTCTCTTTGCCTGCCGACTTTTTGCCGCGCAGAGCATTCCATTTGTTGCCATGGCCGTTATTTTTGGAATCATGACCCTGATACTGCTCTGGAAATCCCGGTTTCTATGGGCTCAGATAGCAGCCGCAGGGACCGTCACGCTGACAATCACCGGCTTCGCGGCAGCCATGTACCCGGATCTTATTATCGGCCAGCTTTCCCTGTCTGCAGCAGCGGCGCCACCCGCCACGCTCAGTGCATTTCTTTTGGTGTTTATGATCGGCATTATTATTCTCGTGCCATCACTTCTGCTGCTCTACTGGACGTTTCGCGGCGAACCGGATCCTGAACTCCACCGTTAATCGCGAGACTGAAGCCGTGCTAAATATTGTCCAAGGCAGCTGGGACAATCATGTGTCTGCCGTCAGTATTTACGAGGCCGACCACATTCGCAAAACTCTTGCTTTGCATGTGTCAGCGCGGTAATTGTGTAGTCATTGTTGAATTCAGTATAAGGGGTACTCTGTGGCTGATGCGGACATCATAGTGGTTGGTGCAGGCCCCGTGGGAATGCTCGCGGCACTTGCTCGCAGCGCACCAGGGTTCGACCGTCCTGCTGCTCGAACAATCATCAGCGCGACCGGTACAATCACGTGCCATCGGAATAACGCCGCCATCACTCGAAATATTGAGCCGATTAGGTCTTGCCGCTATTTTTATCGAAAATGGCGTACCGATTCGGATTTCAGAAGCTTTCGGCCGGAGCATGCGACTGGGGCGAATCGATTTCTCCGGACTGCCCGGCGATTTTCCGTTTGTACTGTCGATTCCGCAAGACAGGACTGAAGCACTTCTGGAAGATGCTGTTCGTGCAACTACGTCTATTCGTTTTCTACGAGGTCATCAGGTTACAAATTGCATTGAAAAAGATGATGTCATTGTGAGCGGCAATTGCTCCGATACGGGAATATTTCACTACTCCGGACTGTGCTTGTTAGCGTGTGACGGTGGAAAGAGCACAGTTAGAGAGAGCCTGGGCATCATTTTTGAGGGTGCACCGGACCGGTATACGTATCTTATGGGTGATTACGAGGATACAACCGGATGGGGAAATAGTAGCATTTTTAGAGCCACATTGGGAAGATTAAGGGAGCTGTCCCGACCATAAATCGAAAGGACTATTGACCCGTAAGTGGCAAAAATCAAAATAGTGCCGATCTGGTCATACACAATGAGATGAGAAAGACCCTCTGTACCGAAGAACGCTTGAATCATCGGCACACCTAGGAAAGATGTGTTTCCTAAAGGTACAACCAACAGCAACACACCGATTGTTGGCCGCGACCATTGCAACAGTCGCCCCCCGAGCAGCACAATAACAACAGAGAAAATCAACATTCCCCATGGGACAATAGCAGTACTCAGTGGGTTTAACTTGGTTAAATTTCGACGCTACCGTGATCACCATCGGGGAGGAGAATTCCGGCCAGAATGGGGTAGAGATCGAAGGTAGAGGTAGTTATTTTACGAAGAAGTAATTCGGCCATAACGAGTATTATGGAAAATTGTGAGGCAGTTTGACAATAAAAGGTAATGAATTCAAACACGACTCAACCGAATGGGGCGGAGTAACTATACCTTATAGTTGGTGCCATTCCCGGCGTAAAACGCTTGGCATAACTGTCCGTCCAGACAAATCGATAGCTGTTCGAGTACCATTACGGACTTCAGCTAAAGAGATCAAATGTTTCGTCACAAGTCGGGCAGAGTGGGTATTAAAAATCTGGAAAAAGTTCGATACCCAGACAACTCCTCAGGAACAAGGTTACGGTCGTGGGGCAGAATTACTGTTTCAGGGCAACAAATATCGGTTGGGGCTTGCAAAAGGACCGCGTTTATCACTGACCCTACAAGATGGGCTGCTAATTCTTGCAGCACCTGAGATGCCAACTGAGGAAAGCATACGAACGGCAATAAATAGCTGGTATCGAAAACAGGCTCTTGCGGCTGTAAAGGATAGGTCAGAAGTCTGCCATCGTATGATGCAAACAGAAAGGATACCGTTGCCTCAAATCACTGTCCGTGCAATGACTACTCGTTGGGGCAGCTATTCCTACCGGACCAAGCGAATATCTCTTAACCTCAACCTGATCGAGGCGCCTGTAGCCTGTCTTGACTACGTGATTATCCATGAGCTCTGTCATATAAAGGTGCGACACCATGGGCCTGAATTCTGGCGGATGGTTGAGAAGTATGTCCCTGGCTATTTGGTCGTACGTAAAATGTTGAGAGATTATATATAAAGTTGATGCCGGATATTAAGTTAATAATCAGCGCGTTAACCCTCAAAATTGGTTACGACGATACCGATTCCATCGATATTAAGTTAAATTGTTGATTTGGCATATCCGATATACCGACATGCATATCGTTTTGCGCAAATTGTAGAAACACTGACAAAAAGCATTAAGTTGGGCCAAGTTAAGGATCCATAGGATACAGATTAAATCTCTTTATGGAGGAGAGAATGGTTAAAGCGGATATTGTCACCCGAATTCAGGAAAAAACAGTTCTAATAAACAGAGAAGCCACCACAGCTCTGGAGTTGGTATTCAAGATATTGAAGGACACTTTGGAGGCTGGCGAAGATGTGAAGATAAGCGGATTCGGGACGTTTAAGCTGAAGAAAAAGACTGCTCGTAAGGGGCGTAACCCGCAAACCGGTGAGACAATGACTATTGTGTCCCGGCGAGTGTTGAGCTTCAAAGCGAGTCAGCTGTTGAGTAAAGCGGTTAATATGTGACATTAAGGAAGCGTGGGTTAGAGAGAATATGAGATCGGCTATTACTGTTGCAACATTTTTGTTTGTTACCTCTATCTGTAAATCAGCAGTTGCCGACGGCGTAACTATATAAATGGAGGAAATACTATGAAAAGGATTATTACCTGGATGATCTTGATGTTAGGCTTTTCATATATCCATGTCCTGGCCGCCAATTCTGTAGTTCCCAACAGCGTGGTGAGTCCACAGAACAAAATCGATGAAGGCCATCTGCATGGGTTACAAACAAAGATGATGAATGACTCCCAGGTCATGGATCTGATATCGGCTCTACAGAATGATCCAGATATTATGGTTCTTATCAGTGATCCAGTATTCGTACAGGCAATCAACACGCGAAATGTCGATGTTCTTGTCAATGATCCACGTTTTACGAAGCTTTTCAGCAATCCGCGTATAAATGATATCATACAACGTGTCGAAAAATAGTTTATTCCAGCCTGGATTGTCTGAAAGTATATGAGATCAGTTAGCCGGGTTATTGAATCTGTTGTCACGGTTGGTTCGATTAGCATTCATCTATTTCTTCTGCATTACTCAAGCGTGTAGGCTAAAAATTATTTCACTGTCTTGACATCGAGAGCCCGTAAAAGTTCCTTGGTCGTCAATATTGTTGCCTGCCACGGGAACACCTTCTCCATTAGCACGCGGTGCACCTCAGAATCGAGATCGGCACTTGCGTCAGACACGACAGCCAATGAGTAGTCCATATCTGCAGCCCAACGCACGGTTGACAAGACTACACCGCTTGTTGAGAGCCCGAACACAACCAATTTATTGATATTCTTTGACCGGAGTATGGTCTCCAGATCAGTAGTAGAAAAAGCTCCGACTCGTCGTTTTATGACCAAAATATCTCCCGGTTGTGGTGCGAGCCTTGAATCTATCTCTGCTCCATGCTTGCCTTCTATAAGTAGACCAGTTTGTTTCAGACCACTGAATAACTTATTCTGAGGATTAATCTCAGGATAGCCATCTCGAAACCGTACGACTACATAAATGACCTGAATATTATGCGTATTCCGGTGAAACCGTCCGGTGACACTGACGGTTTGGCGGCCACCATTCCGGTGGGAATGCGGCCACCGTTCCGCTGATTCCGGCCAGTGTCGAGAGTGTGTCTCGGGGTGGGTGTTTTTACACTGTCACAGTTT
>CAIYDX010000229.1 GCA_903925005.1 uncultured Geobacteraceae bacterium | reverse complement strand
CATTCGCAACGTTTCCAATTGATTCAGTCATCTTCAGTCTCCTCTCGTAATACTACGTTGACGAGAGGAACCGAGATCTTAGGTGACGATCATGTCAGAACTGCATCATCTGTTTCTGATGAAGAATTATAGACTGTGACACGTAGGACCAGAAGTTCAAGGACAGAGTCAACTTTACCTTCAAGATTACGGCCAATGGCGTTGAATTGCCTGGCAGTCAATCCGTATTCAATTAGATATCCGTTTTTGAACAAAGCTGCAGGTTTGCTGCCCTTGCGCATATCAGCATAGAGCGTGCGTTCCACGAAGTTATAGTGGTTGGCATATGCATCAAGAAATGCGGTAACTTCGGGTACTGACTCTATGCGAGTCTGATATGTAGAAGATTGATTGCTCACGGATCACTCGCTGTTTGATGAGTATCCACAGCGTCCTTGATGCTTTGGAGTAGTTTGACGTTTTTGTGGCTTCTGCTGCCATAGAGTCTGGCACTAAATACTGTGATTATTTCCAGAACATCTTTAGCCAAGTCCTCTTCGAAAGTTGCGTCTTCACCACGATTCAAGATTACGACTTCGACATGGTTAGCTTCGCAGATAGCAAACACAAGCTCTGCACCAAAACGAAGCAATCTATCTTTATGCGTTATAACCAACCGCGACACTTTGCCATCGATGATTCTGTCGAGAAGCTGTTTTAACCCCTTCTTGTGATAATTCATCCCGGAACCCAAATCTGAAATAAGATCAAAAGTCCAACCCTGAGATGCACAATAAAGTTCCAGAACCTGTTTCTGTCTCTCAAGATCGTCCTTTTGATCATGACTTGAAACTCTGGCGTAAGCCAAAGTCACCCTGTCTACTTCGGCGCTTCGCGCCAAAGACGGATCAATCTGAGAAAGACGATATCTCCTTTGGTTTCCGGCAGTTCGTTCAGGAACTAATTTCCCTGATTTTTCCCACCGCCGCAGAGACGTATTGCTTACACCGAGGAGATCGCCTGCTTCGCTTATCGTTATTAACTTGTCCATTGTGAATAAGTTAGCACACCTTTGGATATGTGTCAAGCATTCTGTTCAAACCCTATAACAACAAAATGATTATGTAATAATTTTGATAGTGGGAAGGAACAATTACACCCACTGTGGGATAGGTATTTCTTACTATTGACCGATTCTGCATCCATCTCCTATCATTTCTCATTAAATTGCCTCATGACAGCTGTTCGCAACATATTCATCGGCTATTTTACCAAGTCGAGTAGCAGCGTTTTCAGCCTGCAAAGCTTGAAAAAACGATTGGGAGAGAGAGACAACAGGCGCTGACAGTGAGGCATGAAAAAGATACTTCGTATTACCAAGCCGATTGGATAAGCTCCTGATAAGATTTTAAAATTTGCGTATGTAGGCACTTGGCCGTCTAATGAGTTTTGAACAACATTCATATATAATCGAGTAAAAGGATAACGAATGTTAAATACAATTATGATATTATTATCGGCGTTTTCATTAGCAGGATGTGCCTCAACCTTCCCAATACAAGGTAGGTATAAAAACCCGAGCAATCCGTTTGATGGAAATGTCACTTTTAACTCCACCACTAAAACTGGTACTTTAGCGTTCACTACGCTATCTGGAATAACATGTTCGGGGCAATACGTAGTTACAACCAAGATTAAGAGTCAAGGTGAATTTAAATGTGATAATGGTGAACTTGGAACATTTACGGTAAGCGCTGGTGCTGGTGATGGGCGTGGGCACGGGTTTGGAAAGTCAAATGACGGTGAAACATTTGTCTTTAGGTTTGGTCAATCAATGAAAGGTAATTGTGCTGATTGTCATAATGCGTCTTCCCCTTTAGTTGGGGTCGACAATTCCCAGCAGCGAAAAGGTGCCGTATTAGACAGGCTCTTTTAAATCACCCAGAGCAAGTTCCGAGGGCCTTGATCCATTCTACGAGCGCGGAACCCTCAAGGGTAAAAAGTCAAACAGAGCTTTCGATGCCGTTTTGGAACAGCTTGAATTGGAGGAGCCTTTTAAACCCTCGATTTTATCAACACGTTATCGACAAAAGAAAAAACATGAAGGTGAAAAATATATTTTATCTATAGGAAGTCTTTCATTGTGACCATAAATTCCTCTTTAGAAAGCGAAATGCAGTGTGATTTGTCAATATTTGAACCGCTCGGTTTTACAACAAACGGTTTGGTGCATCAACTTAGAAAGGATGTTCAGGAAGTTTTTAACTCTATGGCAGGCATAAAAAATATCTTACCAGCTACAATGCGGATTGTTGCCCCCATCAAGAGCTTTGAGCACAGCATCACTGCAATGATCGGCTTGGCCGGTACATATGATGGTACTGTAAGCCTGCATACACCCATGAATTTAGCAATGGATTTCACTGCGGGCATGTTGGGAATGGCAGTTACTGAATTAGACGACGATGTTCTAGATGCGCTAGGGGAGATATCTAACATGGTCGCAGGCTCCGTAAAGGATTACCTTTCTAGAAGTGGAGCCATTTTAAAGATATCTACTCCTTCTGTAGTAGCAGGTGATAAATATAGATACTTATCGGGTAACCAGTCAGATACTCTTACGCTTGGTTTTACTTCCGGAGCGCATCTTTTTTTGGTTTGCGTAACTGTCCTTGTCAAACAGTTTCATAACTCTAATTCCCGACACTGAAAGACACAGAAGAATCTCAGTCCGCTTTCAGGTTGTTTGACTCAATCTGCCCATCAGAAAGAGCCATTTTTTCCAGTTATCCAATCCTTTTAAGACTG
>CAIYDX010000228.1 GCA_903925005.1 uncultured Geobacteraceae bacterium | reverse complement strand
TAAACGTTCGGAAGAGATGTTCGACGAAGTCTATGTCCGCCAGAATACCGGTCTCGGCATGGCTAAAGCAATCGATCACTGATACTGTTAAATTCAGAAGTATGTGATATAGTGGGGATGGCTTCGGCCATCCCCTTTTTTATTTTAAATTGTGCCGAGATGGGCTCCGAATGCTTTGCTGAACCGCAATTGCCGGAAGGAGGGCTTGCCATGTCTGTAATTCCCGAATATACGCCGCCCGATTTCACCACTCCCGAATTGATTAACGCACCTGTAGTGCGGGTCGAACCTGCTCCAAAGAACGGGGTTGTGCCGCGTAATTACCACGGCACATCCAACCATCCCGAATACATCCATCTGGGTGCCGGAAAATGGCTTCTCGCTCGGGAAAGCCGGATGGATTGCGTAATGGTAATTAAGGGGGAAACTCTGGATGTGGTCGAGGCCAGGCGGGTTAAACGTGGGGACCCGGTAGTGATCGGACGGACGGAAAACGGCGAGGAAGGTATACTTGTTCATGTTACCGGCTTTAATCCGCCGCCGGAAACATCGGCGGACAAATTTTCCTTCCGGACCAGAGGTACACGGGAAACTCCCTTTTCGCGCTCTTATGACGAGCTGTACCAGGTACTTCGCCATGATCGGGACCATGGTTCCATTGTCTGGGTGCTGGGACCGGCAGTTGCCTTTGACAAGGATAGTCGCGATGCGATGCAGGGGCTGATCGAAAATGGTTTCTGTCACGGCCTGCTGGCGGGGAATGCCCTGGCAACACATGATCTGGAGGCGGCCTATTTCCGTACCGGCCTCGGGCAGGACATCTACACACAGACCTTGCGCCCGCTGGGGCATTACAACCATCTTGACATAATCAACGAAGTCCGGCTGTGCGGCTCCATCAGAAGTGCCATAGATGGACTTGATTTAAAGGACGGCATCATCTACGCCTGTGAGAAAATGAAGGTTCCGTATGTGCTGGCCGGATCGATTCGCGATGATGGGCCGCTGCCCGAGGTGATCGGCGATGTCTATGCCGCTCAGGATGCAATGCGGGTCCATGCCCGGACGGCGACGACAGTCATTGCTCTGGCCACCCAGCTGCACTCGATCGCTTTCGGCAACATGGTCCCGAGCTACCGCGTTATGGCTGACGGTACGGTGCGGCAGGTATTCCTGTACATCGTCGATATGACCGAATTCAGTGTCGATAAACTGGCCAATAGGGGATCGGCCCAAGCTGTGGCCATTTTGACCAACGCTCAGGATTTTATCGTGAATCTCTGGAATAACCTGAAAAAATGAAGAATGATCGGGCCAAAATAATGATAAAAACTATTCGGATTATCGGTGTCCCGATAGATCTGGGCCAAGCGCAGCGTGGCGTGGACATGGGACCGGGAGCAATTCGTTATGCCGGGTTGGCGGCTCGTCTGGCCAAACTTGGCTTTGAAATCAATGACAGCGGTAATGTCGTTGTGCCGGTGCGAGATACCGTGATCAGTGAACGGGCGCTCCATTATCTCCCTTCAATACGCAAAGTCTGCGATGCGGCATACCAAGCGGCGAAGGAGGCGGTGGAGGCGGAGGAAATCCCGATTTTTATAGGCGGCGATCATTCGATAAGTATCGGTAGCGTTGGCGGGATGAGCCATCATGAGCCGGTCGGGGTGATCTGGATCGACGCCCATGGCGACTTCAATACCCCGGAGACCACCATTTCCGGCAACATCCACGGCATGTCGCTGGCGCTGCTGCTGGGTAAAGGATATCCCGAACTGGTCAATGTGGGGAGAAAGGGCGCCAAACTTCACGCGAAGGACGTTGTGATGATCGGAGTTCGGGAGCTTGACCCGCAAGAGCGTGAGCGGCTCAAGGATAGCGGCATTGCCGTTTATACGATGCGTGACATTGATGAACGTGGTATCGGTGTTGTTATCCGAGAAGCGCTTGGTAAACTGGCACACCGGCAGCGGCTGCACATCAGTCTCGACATGGACGGACTCGATCCGATGGTTGTGCCGGGCGTCGGAACTACGGTTCCTGGCGGACTGACCTATCGGGAGGCCCAGCTGCTGATGGAGATCATCGCC
This sequence comes from uncultured Geobacteraceae bacterium, assembly GCA_903925005.1. GTDB lineage: Bacteria > Desulfobacterota > Desulfuromonadia > Geobacterales > Pseudopelobacteraceae > JACRCG01. The sequence goes on along the minus strand of CAIYDX010000228.1, from coordinate 4,648 downwards.
GATACCGGTCGGCTGGCCTCTCTGGATATTGTCGAGATAAATCCTATCCTCGATCAGCGTAACCAGACCGCCCAGATTGCGGTCGAGCTGGCCGTGTCGCTGTTCGGCAAAAGTATTCTCTGACAGCTGCTGCTTCCCGATATTGGTGCAAATCATCAGATTTGTGACCTTGAAACAAATCTCTGTTGCCAGCTGGGCCGAAACAATCTATTCTTGCCGCAAATGCAACTAACCAAATCGGGAGGTTTATCAGAATGAAGCGTTTTACCAGAATTATGGCATCAGCAGTTATGGCCGCGTTGCTTGCAGTCCCGGCTTTTGCAGCACAAGAGGCAAAGAAGGATAGCGGAAAAACGGTAATAACAGCCTCCGGGCTCAAATATGTCGATGTCGTAGTCGGCAAGGGAGCAGCGCCGGCCAAGGGTAAAATGGTCAAGGTGCATTACACCGGCACTCTTGAAAACGGCAAAAAATTTGACAGCTCTGTTGACCGCAAAGAACCGTTTTCTTTTACTATCGGTGTCGGTCAGGTTATTCCTGGGTGGGATGAAGGTGTCATGTCGATGAAAGTAGGCGGCAAACGCAAGCTGATTATCCCATCCAAGCTCGGTTATGGCGTGCGGGGAGCCGGTGGTGTTATTCCTCCGAATGCCACTCTGCTGTTTGATGTGGAGTTGCTCGACGTCGCAAAGTAGCTTTTGCCTTACACCCTCGCTACCCTTATACAGCCCGCCTGCGCGGGCTGTTTTTTTCAGATTACCGGAGCTGTAAAAATGACAAACCTGATTTCCGCCGAAGGCCTGAAAAAGCTATGTGACGAGTATGATTATCTCTGGAAGGTCGAACGCCCCAAGGTCGTCCAGGGGGTTTCAGATGCCGCTGCGGAGGGTGACCGTTCTGAAAATGCCGAATATATCTATGGTAAAAAAAGACTGCGCGAGATCGACCGTAAACTGAAACACCTCGGCTCACGCCTGAAAGTGCTGAAAGTGGCGACTGTTCCGGCGAATCCGAAACAGATTACGTTCGGCTGCTGGGTCACCTATGAAGAGGATTCGGGTGAAGAACGCTGTTATCAGCTGGTTGGTCCGGATGAAATCGACGTCAGCATTGGCAGAATCAGTCTCGATTCACCGGTCGGCCAGGCGCTGCTGCATAAAAAGGTAGATGATGAAATAAGCGTCCGCAAGCCGGGGGGCGAGATGACGGTGTATATCACCGGTATTTACTCGACCAGGCCGGCGCTGTAAAACCGACATCAATACATCATGCCAAGGCGTAAATCCTGAAAGGGGCCATTTTTCGATGGCCCCTCCTGTTTGACAATTTGAGTAGATGATATTTATGGTGGCCAGGTGGGAAGAGGAATAAGGAGGTAAAGTAAATCAGGCTTTAACTTTTGTTTTCTTCTCTTTTGCCGCTTTTGGAGCAATAGTCTCTTTAACTGCCGCCTTCTTTGCTGGAGCTGCGGCCGCTTTTACAGGCTTAGCCAATATCTTCGGCGCTTTTTTTTCCTGTTTCGCCGCTGCTGCCGGGGTTGCCTTTTTCTTGTATTGCCTCATCAATTCTTCCTCAAACGCCGGCATTTCCGTTATATCCATCTGAGAATAGATTGGACTGGAAAAGGTTAGTACCATGCGTTCATCAAGCTGTTTATGCCTGGCAATTTCAGGTGCGCCGGTAATCTCCAACGTTTTCAGTGCAGTAAAGACTTTGTTGATTTCTGCTACCAGATCATCGCCGGATAATCCTGATCCCGCAACATTTGACGTAACTATATTTGCGGTCAACTCAACTAAAGTAGCCATACGTCCTCCCCCTGAATAAGTATGATTTCCAGATATCTATTAATTCTATTTACCAAAACAAAATCTGAAGTCAAGTATGGTTAGGTCGAATATGATTGAATAGATAAAACTCGATCATGCGAAGCAGTGAAAAAAAGCGTATAAAAAAGGTGGCAGCCGTGACAGCTACCACCTATATGATTGACATGCTTCTGAAATTGCTACGGGAACCCTTGAGAAATTTTTACTTTTCCTGCTCGTACCCAACGACCGCCGCCTCGTAATGTTCTGCAAAATCAGCCGCTGTCTTCGCTTCTGCCGCAGCATACCCGGCAATGATCCCGTCCCTCATGGCCTCGGGAATAACCCGCTCGGCAAGAGGGTAGAGAATATCATCCTCTTTAGCGATATGCTCTTTCAGTAATTCGGCATAGGCCAGAGCATTGGCGGCGATGATCTCCGCTTTACCGGGCTGCCCTTCCAATGCTTCCTTTGCGGCACTCTCCATCGTCTTGACGAAGATGCGCCCCTGGTCATGCTCCATCAGCATCGCTGCTACCGGACTGTTCTCGCGGGGCATGCCGTTTTTCACCAGCGCTTCGAAGAGCACATCTTCTTCCTTGGCGTGGTGAAAGCGGTCGGCGAAGTTGCGGATGAAGTCAACGCCATCGAGATAAAACTGCCAGTTGGAGTATGTGCCTTCGGCAGTCAGAGGGGCGTTTTTCTCCAGCAGCGCGATCATCCGCAGAATCAGACGATGCTCGCTGATCAATGCCTGGGTGATGTCTTTCTTTTGGGCGAGATCCTTCTTTTGGTTGGGGTCCGTATTCATCAGTTTCTCCGTTCTCCATTGATGCCGATAACGAGACTTTCCAGCGGGATATCCTTTCCGCTCTTCTGGAGCGCTTCCCGTACCATGATATCAAGTCCGCGACAGCAGGGAACTTCCATGATTGCTACCGTAATGCTCTTGATAGCGCTGACGCTGAAGATGTGGGCCAGCTTGTCCACGTACGCGCTAGTGTCGTCCAGCTTGGGACAGGCGATCGCCAGCGCTTTTCCCTTCAGCAGATCCTGGTGCATGCTCCCCATTGCAAAAGCCACGCAATCAGCGCAGACTAGAATGTCCGCGTTTTGGAAATACGGGGCTGTTGGCGGTACCAGATGGAGCTGTACCGGCCATTGGCGGAGTTCCGATACCGCTTTTCCCTGCGGCGCATCTGTTGTTTCGGGTCGTTCAATTACTTTAGCCATGCTGCCTGGGCAGCCGCATCCGAGATTTCCCATGATTCATTCTCCTTTTTCTGTCAGATAGGTGTTGATTTCCAGTTCGATTTTTGCTTCGTCATCCTTGGACAGCCCATGGATCGAAACGACGTCTTTTAACAGGCAGATACCAACTTTGCAGGTTACGCAGCCGATCTCGTACCGGTTGAGAATATCGCCGATCTCCGGATACGTCTGCATTACATCCTGAATGGCCATGTCGCCGAGATTATTTTTAAATTCCATCTGCACACCTCCATGCTTGTTGATGTTTTTACCATACATTATCTGGAGCATGATTTTGATGACGTGGGTCAAAATTTGAGAGTATTTCCAAAAGTGACGATAAGAGTACTCAGGCTAACAATATGATGCGTTGAATCTGTTGTGGAAGATTGATATAAACGTATGACAGATATGGTAAAGAAATCGGAACGACCTTATCGGACAGAAGTATAAGTCGAAGGAATAATTGATGTTGAAACTTGCGCAGATCCCACAGACAAGGTGATCCAATATGGCTATCACTGAAGTTTCATTATCTTCTGGGATACGGACCTCTCTTTTCCATATTCAGGAAAATTCTGCGCTTATTCAGCGGGTCCAGCAGCGCCTTTCCAGCGGCAAGACGGTCAACTCGGCTCTCGATAATCCGACCGCTTATTTTGCTGCAGTCGGCAATGTTAACCGGGCCGCTGACCTGCTTGCCCGTAAAGACGATATTCTTGAAGGTATTCAAACAGTAAGGGCCGGCGAAAACGGCATTGAGGCAATCTCTTCGCTGCTTGATTCGATGAAAGGCATCGCCTCCGCGGCACTTGCTACGTCAGTTCAGAGCGAACGTAATGCCTATGCGTTGAACTATACTGTACTTCAGAAACAGGTCACCGGTCTTGCAAACGACTCGGGCTACCGAGGCACCAATCTTCTGAACACCGATACACTAACGATCCAATGTAGCGAAAAAAGCGGGAGTTCGACGATCCCGATCACAGGATTCGACGCAACCGCAGATGGGCTTGGCATTGGATTTATACTTTTTTCCGGAACAGGCGGCTTTGTCGCAAATCAAACCGCGACTTTTAGCGGCATCGGGGCGCACCAGGCGAATGTTGAATTTACCGCTGCTTTCCAAATTGGCAATGTGTCGCAAACTACGATAGACGATTCGCCTCTGCAAGTGTTCTTTAACACTGACGGCAGGGATCCTAACATAGGAATAGCGATGACTATGACCGCGTCTCCTGTCGTTAGCGACGGCGTTCTTACCGTAACCGGCACAGTGAGCCAGACTCCTGTAGCAGCATCGTTGACGCTTCCCCAAGTCGGCACTGCACCTACCTTTACAAAGATCAACTTTGGCGGCAGTCAGGAACGGACGTTCCCCACCTTTACAAATCCTGCAAATATTTCCGGCGTATATATTGACAAGGTCAAGCAGGAAGGTAATTATTTGTCCTTGTCAAACAGTTTCATAACTCTAATTCCCGACACTGAAGGACACAGAAGAATCTCAGTCCACTCTCAGGTTGTCTGACTCAATCTGCCCATCAGAATGAGCCATTTATTCCAGTCATCCAATCCTTTTAAGACTG
>CAIYDX010000227.1 GCA_903925005.1 uncultured Geobacteraceae bacterium | reverse complement strand
TCGGCACATCGTCGATCGACTTCGGAACCACTAGAGGTTCGTAAGCGCCTTGGGGGAGCAGCTTGCGGTTGCTCATGACCTTGTTGTAAAGCTTGACCAACGACTCCTCCATCGGCTGACCCACCAGGAAGCGGACCGTGATGATCCCCATGCCGGGACGGCTCATCGAATAAAGGTATTCGACCCCCTTGATCTCCCACAGTTTGGCTTCGAACGGCTTGACCACCCGCTCCTGCACCTCCTGCGGAGAGGAGCCGGGCATCGGGAGATATATATCCACCATCGGCACCACAATCTGCGGTTCTTCCTCGCGAGGGGTCATCTTGACGGCAAAGAGGCCGAACAGCAGTGATGCGCCGACAATCAGCGGAGTCAGCTTGGAATTGATGAAGGCGCGAGCAATTTTTCCGGCAAAACCGAGGTTTTCCATGGTCTACTCCACCTTTGACCCTTCGGAAACCTTTTGGGCACCGGTAACAACCAGACGATCGCCATCCGACAGACCGGAAAGAATCTCCACCCGTTCACCTGTCACTCTGCCAACCTTGACAATCCGCATCCGGACAATGTTATCTTTGTCCACCGTCCAGACCGAGGTAAGTGCGCCATGTTCTATAACGGCCTCTTTAGGCACCGTGATGCCGTTTGCGGTTGAACCGAGAGTGATCGCGGCGCGGCCGAACATTCCGGATTTCACTCCCTTTTGATTCAGAACGATCTTGGCGACAAAGGTACGGCTGGCCGGATCAGCACTCGGCACGATCTCGGCGATTCGGGCAGAAAAAGAGTTCCCCACGGCATCGAGAGCCACCTGTAGCGGCGTGCCCGGTTTTACCTTGGTCACAACGTTTTCCGGCAGAGCCAGTTCAAGTTGGTAGCTCCCTTCATCTTCAATTGTCATCAGCGGCTGGCCTGGGAAAGCCGTTGCCCCCAGATCGACCTGTTTGCTGGTTATAATCCCCGAAATAGGGGCAACGATACGGGTATATTCGGATATGGTTATGGAAGCTTTCGCCCCTTCTTGGGCCTGTTTAAGCCGCGATTCGGCACGCGCCGCAGCTTGAGAGGCCACCTCTTTTTCGGACAGTTTGACATCATACTCCTGGCGACTGACCGCCTGTTCGTTTAACAGGTTCTGGTAGCGGGTAAAGGTCGTGTCGGACAGTTTTTTTCGCGACAAAGCTTCATCAAGTCCGCGGCGGGCTTCATCTATCGCGGCGGTTGCCACGGCCGCATTGGCCTGATTTTCCTGGGCATCCAGCTGCGCAAGCAGTTGCCCCTTGTGCACCCGGTCCCCTTCACGGACGCGAAGCACGCTGATGCTGCCCGGGATGCGGGTCGAGACGATCGCGCTGGTGCGCGCCCGCACACTCCCGACCACGTCCAGAAGCTCAGGAATAGCAACACTCTTTACCGTTTCCAGAGTCACGCCTTTGACAATCGCTACCGGTACACTTCCAACCGGGCCGGCATCATGCTTATTCGAACAACCTGCAATGATAAGAGCCGTTATCGACAGGGCCGATATCAGCAGTACTTTATTATTCATTTCAACATCTCCTTCACAAATGTTCCGGTCATATAATACACCCGGCCGCCTGCCAGAGCAAACCCAGCCTCGTTCTCGACCAGATTCGCCCTCGTCTGGTTAAGCGCCGTCTGGGCGTCAAGCAATTCCGCCATAGTAGCCAGCGAATTTTCAAAGCGTTTCGCCAGCAGCCTGACTGTCTCTTCGGCATCCTGCAGCGCATGCCTCGCCACCTCAAGACGCTTCCCCGCTTCTTCACACCGCAGATAGCTCTCCTTGAGCTGATATTTGACATCCTTCGTTGCAGACTCAAGCATTTCGCGTGACGCCGATTGGGCTGCGAGCGCCCGTTTATGCTCGCTGTAACGCCGGAATCCGTCAAAGACACTCCATTTGAGAGAAACACCGGCGCTCCAGGAATCATTGTCGGAGGTGAACGGGGCATCCTTTGCGTTCAACTGATACGAAGCAAATGCACCAATCGTCGGCAGAAATTCGCTCCTTGCAAGTTTAAGCGCCGCTACGGATTTTTCAAGATCGGCATGGGACTGCCTGATCTCAACCCGGTTCAGAAGGGCGTCGCTGATGGCCTGATCATTTACGGCCGGGACCGCGACGTTCTCCAACAATCCTGAAACTTCATACATGTTTTCTTCAGGAAGACCGATCAGCAGTGCCAGTTTCATCCGCGCTAGCGTCAGGTTGTTTTGGGCTGAAATCAGCTGCTGCTCGACCATCGAGAGGTGGGTGCGGGAGCGCAGCTCGTCGGACTTGAGACCGGTCCCGGCTGACGTCCTGACCGTTGCCAGCCGCATATTTTCCCTGGCATCGGCAACGGCTTTATCGGCCGCCTTAAGCTGAGCATTCCCCTTCTGCACCTCCAGATAGGTATAAAAAACCTGGAAAGCAGTTCCCTGGCGAGCCGCCTCCAGCTCCAGCTCCGCTTTCTGCGCATCCTTGGCGGCCATCTCCTTCAGCGGGGAGAGAGACGGGACAAACAGCGGCTGCTGAATCGACAGGGCGGTCTTGTAATCGTGTGAGGTAGAGGGACTGTTGAGGGTGCTGATCTGGAAATCATTCTGGGTAAAGCGCCCCTCATCGAGCTTCATCATAAACGTAGTAGTCGGGGAGTTGGAAGCAACGAGGGACTCTTCAAAAAAAACGACCGGCAGATAGCTGGAGTTAGCGCTCACAACCCCTTGCCGGGCCGCCTGGGAGCTATAAACAGCCGCCTTGATTTGGCTGTTATTACCAAGGGCCATACGCATCGAGTCCCTGAGCGAAAGCGTCAGTGTCTCAGCGTCGGCAACTGCGACCGAAAACAACAGTGCGGCAGATGCATATAGTAATCGTAGTAATGGCGACATATTCCCTCCATATATTTATATTGGTTATAATATATATAAAGTTGAATATGTCAATGTATAATTAAATTTCTACTTATATCAGCTCATATTTTGCACACACGCTCTGTCACCCAACGCGACAACTGGGCAAATTCCTCAAGAGAAAGCGTTTCTCCCCTTCTGCGACCGTCGATTCCACACGCTTCCAGCAACTCGCAACAATTGATCTGCTTGGCGAATTCGGCGGATTTAAGGCAGTTGATCAGCGTCTTGCGGCGCATCGAAAAGGCGCTTTTCACGACACTTCTGAACACATCCTCATCACCTACTTCAGCTCGCGGCTTTGTTCGGGGAATAAAATTCAGTACGGCCGAATCGACTTTGGGGCTTGGATGAAAAGAACCGGGGTGAACGACAAAAGCGCGAGTGATATCAAACCACAAACCGAGAAGTACGGTAGTCACACCGTACGCGGAGCAATCAGGCGGCGCGGCCAGACGGTCGCCAACCTCCTTTTGCAGCATCAGGGTCATGCGGGCCAGTCTGTCATGGACACCATACAACCGGAACAGGACTTCGGTCGAAATGTTGTAAGGAAGGTTGGCGACCACGTTCCATTTTTGCAAAGTTTCCGAGAGAAGCGCCTTAAGATCGACCTTCAGCACATCTGCATCAATGACCGTAACATGCTGATTACCTTTAAGCTGATCTTGATGCCAAGCTGCCAGTGCATGGTCGAACTCAATCAGTACGAGCCGTCCGGCACGCTCGGCAAGATGAGTCGTCAACGCGCCCCGCCCCGGTCCTATTTCCAGCACCGGTTGATCCGGCTGAATATTGGCAGCCTGAATTATTTTGTCGATGATGTTTTCGTCAACCAGAAAGTTCTGGCCAAGCGATTTCAGGGGGCGGCGGACTGCACTCATAGTAACGATTCCTTTATACTATCCATATTCCAGTTTGCTGTGACATCCAGCGTCTGCGGTGAGGCAAAACCATGTGAAAGATAATAGTCTCCCGGGACCGCCAGCATCGCGGCATTATCACCGCACAACGAAGGGTGCGGGATAGATAGCTCAACACCCAATTGTGAGCAGAGTGCCGCCATGCGGCTCCGCAAGCCGCTGTTACAGGCGACTCCGCCTGCGACCACCAGGCGGGCGGCTCCGGTCTGCCGTATGGCAGCCTCGGTTTTTGCCGCGAGGACATGACAGACCGCCTCCTGGAACGAAGCACAGAGGTCGGCGGCGGCCTGACTTGGAATTGCGACCGGATGCTTCGCAATCTGCTGCATCACCGCCGTCTTCAGGCCGCTGAAACTGAAATTGAGCGTGCCGTCACGTAGCAGCGGCCTCGGCAACTTCAGCGCCACGGAATTGCCGTCCTGGGCCATCCTGTCGATCAACATACCGCCTGGATACGGCATCCCCATGATTTTGGCGCATTTGTCATAGGCTTCACCGGCAGCATCGTCAATAGTCCTGCCGAGGGTCGTGTAACGACCAAAACCTTCGACATGGTACAGATGGGTATGACCGCCTGAAACAACCAGCGCCAGAAACGGAAATGGGACCGGCTGTTCAAGAAAGGGTGCAAACAGATGACCCTCTATATGATGCACGCCGACAAAGGGAATTTTTCGCGCAAACGCAATGGCCTTGGCTGCCGAAAAACCGACCAGAAGCGCCCCGGACAAGCCGGGTCCGCGGGTAACCGCAACCCCCTCAAGCGCTTCCATGCCGATTCCGGCATCAAGGAGCGCTTGGTTGATAACAGGCGCAATCGATTCCAGATGTTTCCGGGAAGCGATCTCCGGAACAACGCCGCCGTACGCCGCATGAATGGCAACCTGGGAGGAAATAACGGAGGAGAGGATGTCACGGCCGTCCCGCACAACCGCGGCGGCCGTTTCATCACAGGATGTTTCAATAGCTAGCAGAATCATTCAATTACAAACCTTAACACGGAGACACGGAGGCGCGGATAAAACCAAAGTACGAAAACCATTTTCGTAAGAAGTGACAAAAATCAATTTCTGATCCATTCCCTTCTACTTCAAAACGGTATTCCTCCGTGTTTCCGTGCCTCCGTGGTGGATTGTTTATTTTTTTACAACAAGTTAGCAGCCAGTTCAGCCAGTTCGGAACGCTCGCCTTTGGTCAGGGTCACATGAGCGGCAATCCGCTCCCCCTTGAATTTCTCGACAAGATAGGAGAGACCGTTGCTGGAGGAATCGACATACGGATTATCGATCTGGTACGGGTCGCCGGTCAGCACGATCTTGGTCCCTTCCCCTACCCTGGTGACAATCGTCTTGATTTCATGTGGGGTCAAATTTTGTGCTTCGTCAACGATCAGATACTGATTAGGGATCGAGCGGCCACGAATATAGGTCAATGGTTCTATATCGAGAAGGCCCATCGCCATCAGCTCCTTATAACCTTTGCTGTGCCGTTTTTCCGACTCATGCCCGGTAATCAGCAATTCGACATTGTCAAAGATCGGCTGCATCCAGGGGGTCAACTTTTCTTCGATGTCCCCCGGCAGAAAGCCGATATCCTTGCCCATCGGAAAGACCGGACGCGAAACCAGCAGACGATTATAAACATTTTCCTCGGCTGTCTTGTGAAGGCCGGCGGCAATCGCCAGCAGCGTCTTACCGGTTCCGGCCTTGCCTACCAGCGTCACCAGCTTGATACTGTCATCCATCAGCACATCAAGGGCAAAGGACTGTTCCCGGTTGCGCGGAAAGAGGCTCCAGATCCCCTCTTTCGGTACCTTGCGCACCGGAACAATACGGGAGTTGACAAGATCGTTGCGGCAGATAGCGGAATGATGCGCATTTGTACTGTCGACAATAGTTATGAACTCATTGGGAGCCAGAGTAACCGGAGCCTCAAGCCACCCCTGACCATAAAAACGATCAACCGCATCCGCCGGGACCTCGATCGTCCGGGTTCCGGAATAGAGATCCTGGATATCGACTTTGTCCGACTCGTAATCCTCCGCTATCAGTCCGATGGCATCGGCCTTAATGCGCAGATTGGAATCTTTGGTCACAAAAATGGTTTCGGCGTCGGGAAAGCGATCGCGGACATCCTGAGCAACGGCAATTATCCGGTTATCGCCATTATCAACCCGAAGATCCACCGGCAGTTTTTTATAATATTTTTCGGAAAACATTTCAATGCGCAACGTTCCGCCCCCCGGCATCGTAACGCCGCCCGCCAGAGATCCTTTCTCACGCAATGAATCAAGAATACGAGACACCATTCTGGCATTTCGGCCGGTTTCGTTCATGTCCTTTTTGAAGCGGTCAACCTCTTCGATAACGGTAATCGGGATAATAATATTGTTGTCCTCAAATTTGAACAGTGACTGAGGGTCGTGGAGCAAGACGTTCGTATCGAGTATGAAGTTTTTCATGTGATGTGTCCCTTTCTCGGATGTGCAGGATTACGGCAGGGCGCCGACGCTCAATGTTACGCTAATTTCTGTCCGGAAACTCCGGATAGAAATTAGCCGTTTCCGATTTGGAAAGCGGGGATTTTTTGTCCTGGCAAGGAAATCGAGGAGTTGCGCGGAGGCGTACTACTGTACGCCGCACAAGCAAAACCGAAGATTGATGCCGCCAGGGCGAAAAAGCACCCTTTCCGGGCGGAAACTAAGCTGCTTTTCTGATTCTTTTGATGCATTGTACAACGGCATCGGAAAAGAAAGCAATCTCTTCGCTTGTCGTGAACCAGCCGGGGCTCAATCGCACAGTCCCCCCCGGCAGCGTTCCGAGCGTGCGATGAGCCAGTGGAGCACAATGCAGCCCGGCACGAACGGCAATATCAAAACCATGGTCAAGCTCGGTTGCCAACAGTGCCGAATCAACGCCGGAAGCGGTAAATGAGAGCACCGAACACCTGGCAAACGGATCCGACGGACCATGGATCGTCACGCCGGGAATATCTCTCAGTGCCTGTTCCGCCTGATTAAGCAGCGCATGTTCATGTTCAAAGATCGCGGCAACTCCCCGTTCGCGTATGAACTCGATTCCAGCCTGCAATCCGGCAATGCCGGGAAGATTATGGGTGCCGGCCTCAAAGCCGTCCGGTATGATCAGAGGCTGCTCTTCAGCAGATGCCAGAGTTCCGGTTCCACCCTGAATTATAGGGGTAAGCGGAACATCTGAAGCCACATACAAAAAGCCGGTTCCGCCCGGCCCAAGCAGTCCTTTATGGCCGGGAGCAGCGAGCAGATCAATAGAGAAGTTTTCGACGTCAATCGGCAGATATCCGGCCGACTGCGCCGCATCGACAAGAAACAGCGCCCCGGCGGTACGGCAGAGTTCCGCCAGCTGCCGTATCGGCTGAATCGCCCCGCATACATTGGAAACATGGCCGACGGCGATCATGCGTGTATTCGTCCGCAAAGCATGGCGAATATCTTCAACTGAAACCACACCGTCAGAACCAGCCGGTACTATCGATAGTTCGACCCCCTTGTTTCTGAGCGCATAAAGGGGGCGTAATAGAGAATTGTGCTCCATCGAGGTGGTAATTACATGATCGCCCGCGGCCAGGGTGCCATGCAGAGCCAGATTGAGCGCTCCGGTAGCATTCTGGGTGAAGATGATCCGGGATGAATCCGAAATCGAAAAAAAATCCGCGACCGCCTCACGCGCCTGAAAAAGAATGCGCCCCGCCTCCAGAGAACGGCGATAACCGCCGCGACCGGGGGAAGCGCCGACTTCACGCATTGCATGAAGAACGGCTTCATAAACCTTTTCCGGCTTAGGAAATGAAGTAGCAGCGTTATCGAGATACACGTGAATACCCTTCTAAACATTTTGATGAGAGATGAGATAAAATCGTTGAGAGATGAGTGAAAAGAAAAAATCCGTTCTCATCCCTCATCACTCATCCTCTTTTTACGGTATCAACAAAGGTTTTTCATTCAGCAAGGGAAACAGATGGACCACGCCGATATTTTTGTCATTGGCCGCGTCATAAATTTTTTGTCCGATCAGCGACGGGTCTGTGGTTCCCCACCAGTTTTGCCGGGCGTCGACGACCTCGCGCCCGGCATTGAACAGATTATATCCGCCGTTTGAATTGAACGCATTATTCAAGAGAAGCGCCCGACCATCTTCGGTACGAAGCGCATCCTGACTGTTACCGGAGAACAGACAGCGCTGAACTTTGATGCGAGAACCGGCAAGATGGAGGGCTGTCTGACTGTTACTTAAAAAACGGGACATGACAATCTGTCCTTCGCCACCCGTGATACGGGTTCCAACTGCATTTCCGGAAAACTCGCCGCCGGTAATCTTGATCCGGCAGTCATCAGCCTCAAATCCGGTGTGCTGATTGTTCATAATTTTCGGCGATGATAGCAGCACGGCAGATTTATTCGATACATATCCGTGCTGACAGGAGGCAACCGTAATCTCCCTGCCGTCAAATTCGCTGTTATGGATTTCGATACCGATATCCGAATCGGAAACAGTGCCACCGGTCATATGCACAACCCCGTCATGCGACAGCAGCGCAGTCTGCGCCTGCACAATCGAAACCGACTTCAGAGTAATTGTAGAATAACGTAGATCTATCCCGGTTTCAGCGTACTCAATGCGGCACTGTTCAAGCAGGTTGCGTTTCTCGGTCGAGAGCAGAACAATGCCGCCCCAGGCCCCGCGAGTCGGCCTTGGACGATCTGATGTCAGTATGATCGGTCGTTCAAGGGTACCGGCGGCATGCAGGCGCCCCTGAACAACAAGATTCGGCAGTTGCTGCGCGGCAGCAGCGGTAAATCGCACTACCGTTCCAGGGTCTATACGCAAGGTTGCATTAGGGGCCACCACGACGAACCCCTTGACAAGTATCGTCCCACGCCATGTCACGTCTTCGGTCAACACCGCGCCGCTATAAACCGTTGCGGCCTGTTGGGCGGCCGTCGCAATCGATGTCATGCAGAAAAAAATACAGGCTGCAAAAAGAGCTTTCACTCGGCAACTCCTCAGTTTTAGTAGTGAAAGCATTACCATGATTCTACTGAACTGTAAATTCAATGTTATTTCTTAATTAACAGCGTGCTTTACAAGCCTGTTTTCAGGCATTTCAAGTCCTTTCAATGTGTTATATTTCCATAAAATAAATTTGTTGACACCACATACATGTTGTGGTTTATTCCATCGGCATCCACAAAATATTGTGGTTTTCATCGCTTAAGGCAAAGCATTTCCAATTCATAGAGATAATCATTTCATATACAAATACAAGGAGATCCGCTATGAAAAAAAATCCCGCAACCGACGCAATCCCCGGACTGACAAAAAATGCCGCCACAGTACTGGAAAAACGTTATCTGCGCCGCGATGAGACCGGAAAAGTTCTTGAGACACCGTCAGACATGTTTCGCCGCGTTGCGGACACAATCGCGGCCGCCGATAAGAAGTTCGACAAAAAAACGGATGTAAAAACTGTTTCCGACACCTTTTATCGCATGATGACCAGCTTCGAGTTTCTCCCCAACTCACCAACCCTTATGAATGCCGGCCGGCCGCTGGGACAGCTTTCGGCCTGTTTTGTCCTGCCGGTTGGCGATTCGATGGAAGAAATTTTCGACGCGGTCAAATACACCGCACTGATCCACAAATCGGGTGGCGGCACCGGCTTTTCCTTCTCCCGTCTGCGGCCGGCCAACGACGTAGTCAGCAGCACTACCGGCATATCGAGCGGTCCGCTCTCGTTCATGCGCGTATTCGACGTTGCCACGGAAACCATAAAGCAAGGGGGCACCAGACGCGGCGCCAACATGGCAATTTTGCGGGTCGATCACCCCAGCGTAATGGATTTCATCATGTGCAAGGCCGACCAGAAGCATTTCAACAATTTCAATATATCAGTCGGCCTTACCGAAAAATTCATGCAGGCGGTTGAACGGGATGAAGAGTACAACCTTGTTAACCCCCGCGACAAAAAAGTCTGCGGCAGCCTCAACGCCCGCAAGGTATTCCAGCGGATCGTCAAACAGGCCTGGGAAAACGGCGAACCGGGAATCATCTTTTTAGATCGCCTGAATCGCGACAACCCGACACCACTGATCGGAGAGATTGAATCAACCAACCCCTGTGGCGAGCAACCTCTTCTGCCTTACGAATCATGCAACCTCGGATCAATCAACCTGGGCGCCTTTATCAGTGATGGTACTGTAGACTGGAAAAAACTGCGGGAAACCATTCACAGTGCCGTCCACTTCCTGGACAACGTCATTGAGGCAAACAATTATCCGCTGCAGCAGATTCACGACATGACCCACGCCAACCGCAAAATCGGGCTTGGCGTCATGGGGTGGGCCGACATGCTGATTCTGCTCGGAATCTCCTACTGTTCGGACGAGGCGGTTAAGCTTGGCAAGAAGGTAATGAAATTCATCAATGACGAAGGGCATCAAGCATCCCAGGAACTGGGCAAGAAACGGGGTTCTTTCGCAAATTTCAAAGGTTCTATCTTCGACAAAAAAGGGGCGGCACCGCAAAGAAACGCAACAGTCACGACGATCGCTCCAACCGGGACAATTTCTATTATTGCCAACGCGTCTTCCGGTGTTGAGCCGCTTTTTGCCGTTTCCTATATCCGCACCGTCATGGACAATAACGTTCTGGTGGAGGTCAATCCGATATTTGAAAAGATTGCCAAGGAACGAGGTTTCTACTCGGAAGGCCTGATGCAGAAGATCGCCGAACATGGCTCCGTACAGGACATCGCCGAAATTCCTGTTGATATTCGTTCCGTGTTTGTGACCTCACACGAAATTACGCCCGAATACCACATTCAGATGCAGTCCGCCTTCCAGCTCTACACCGACAATGCCGTATCGAAAACGGTCAATTTTTCAAACTCCGCCACCATTGAGGACGTTGAGAAAGTGTATATGCTTGCCTATGAGACAGGCTGCAAAGGTGTCACTATTTATCGGGACGGCTCCAGGGATGAACAGGTACTCACGACCGGCAAAAAAGAAGAGCAGATAGCAGCAGTTGCCGCCATGCCGGTCGAAGACGACAAGAAAGCGATCAAGAGGGAACGTCCAAAAGCCCTCAAGGGGTGTACCCATCAGATGCAGACCGGATGCGGTCCGCTCTACATTACCATCAACGAAGATAAAAACGGCTTGTTCGAGCTTTTCACGACAATGGGCAAAGCCGGCGGCTGTGCCGCCTCACAGAGTGAAGCGATCGGCCGCATGGTTTCGCTCGCCTGGCGCAGCGGCATTCAGGCCCGTCAGGTAGTGAAACAGCTTCAGGGAATTTCCTGCCACTGTCCGTCCGGCTTCGGCGACAACCGCGTGCTTTCCTGCGCCGATGCTGTTGCAAAGGCGATACAGAACCATCTGATCGACGGCGGCTACGATACCGATAACGAATCCGTCCGGCATGAGCGGGGAGCCTGCCCGGAGTGCGGCGGCATCGTCGAACATGAGGGGGGCTGTTCGGTCTGCCATGTCTGTGGTTATTCGGAATGTGCGTAAACATTATTCATTTTTCTGAACACTTTTCTTGACAAACAACAACAGATTATGACATAAATGCGAAGTTAAACTGACTACGTTGTTAAGGGGTTGTAGCTCAGTTGGTTAGAGTGCCAGCCTGTCACGCTGGAAGTCGCGGGTTCGAGCCCCGTCAACCCCGCCATTATATGAAAAGGCGCCTGCAAAGGGCGCCTTTTTTGTTGTTATGCAGCTATCTATTACAAAATCCCTACCTTAATCCAAAACGTCCAAGTATGATTCCCAGATATTTGTTCAACAGGTTGTCACGCGAAAGAAAAGTTATAACCGGCGGTTTCCTGGTGCCGATAGCAGCGAGCATCCGCTCGATTTCCTTACTACCCCCATGTGTCATACCCTCCCTGAAAGCTATAAGGGCTTCGTACGCATTTCCTGCGACAAGATGGACTTTACCAAGATAAAGATAGTGAATAGGATTCTCGGAATCGTGCTCAATTGAATTTCGACACAGTTCAAATGCCCTGGTAAGCTGGCCTCGCTGTTTGGCTACACAGAAGCCGAGACGGGAATGCCAGACCGGATCGTCCCAGATACCGAGCGCTCGCTCCAGACAGGCGAGCGCGGCCAGAACATTGCTCCGGTCAAGTTCCTGCTCGGCCCGTTCGAATTCCTTTTGGGCAATGGCGCCGGATTCCGGATCCATCTTTACCTCCAGTTAATTCATACTTCCATCTTCAACCTTTTTATCTTTTCAACCAGCGTGGTTCTATTTATCCCCAAAAGCGCGGCGGCCTGCGCTTTAACCCCCACGGCAGATTCCAGAGCCTGCGAAATCAACGACTGTTCAATCCGTGAGATCGTTGCGACCAGATCTACCCCCTCGCTCGGCATTCTAACATAATGCACCTCTCCGGAATGCTTTTCGCCGACGATCTTGGCCGGAACATCATCTAATGTTATTATCGCCGAGTCGGTCAAAGCTATCATTCTCTCGATCAGATTTTCCAACTCACGCACGTTGCCGGGCCAGGAATATCGCTCCAACGCCTCAAGCGCCTCTTTTCTGATACTGCACGGTGCACGCCCCATCAGACGGCACTGTTTCTCCAGAAAATACGCCGTCAGATGCATGATGTCCAGCTGCCGCTCGCGCAACGGGGGGAGATGAAGCGGAATGACGTTCAAACGATAGTAGAGATCTTCCCGGAATTCACCCCGTTTCACCATGGCTTCAAGATCCGAATTGGTTGCGGAAATAACTCTGACATGAAGTTTGAGCACCTTGTTGGAGCCTACTCTTTCGACTTCATGCTCCTGCAGAACCCGCAACAGCTTTGCCTGCAGGTGAAGCGGCAGAGTGCCTATTTCATCAAGAAAAATGGTGCCGTGATTAGCCGCTTCGAACTTACCCGGTTTATCCTTGATCGCTCCGGTAAATGCCCCCCGAACGTGGCCGAAAAGTTCGCTTTCCAGCAACGCCTCCGGAATTGCACTGCAGTTTACCGCAATAAAAGGTTTATCCCTGCGTGTACCATTATAATGCAGCGCCTTGGCGACCAGCTCTTTGCCGGTTCCGGACTCGCCACTGACAAGAACTGCCGAGTCGGTTTTTACGATGCGGCTCATCCGCTCAAACACCAGATTCATCGCCGGAGAGCTTCCGATTATATTATTAAATTCGAAACGCCCCTGAAGCTGTTGACGGAGATAAATATTTTCAGACAGAAGCTTCTGTTTCTCCAGCGCTTTTATAACGACTATTTTCAGCTCTTCGAAATCAATCGGCTTTGTTATATAGTCAAAAGCCCCCTCTTTCATGGCACGGACGGCCGTTTGAGCCGAAGCATAGCCGGTGACGACGATAACTTCAGTAGCTGGCGAAACTTTCTGAACATGCTGCAATATATCGAAGCCGTTCTTATCGGGCAGGAACAGATCGGAAACAATGACCTGATAATGCTCGCTGTCGATCAGATCCAGCGCTATCTCGCCGGTCGCCGCTGAAGTGACGTTATACCCGACCGAACGCAGCAGCCTGGTCAGAGCATCGCGACCGGAGTCATCATCATCAATCACCAGAATTTTGATTGTTTCATCCATTTAGGAGCCTCGAACCATTATTTCACTCAGTAATAACCCGAATTGATTCACTGAGTACACTTAAAAGCGTATCCAGCTCGCTGTCGGAGATCACAAGCGGCGGAAATATGACGATGGTGTTTCCCAAAGGGCGGGAGAATACTCCCCTCTTGCGCGCTTCAAGACAGACTCTGATCCCGATTTTATCCTCCCACGGATACGGTGTGCCGGTTTCCCTGTTTTCAACCAGTTCTATGCCCGCAGCCAGTCCGCATTGGCGAACATCGCCAACGTGCGGCATAGCGGAGAATTCGGCCAGTCCCTGTTTCAACCGGGCGATTTTTGGCTGCAGTGCCGCCAGCAGATTGTCCTGTTGAAACAGCTGCAGGCTTTTCAGGGCAACAGCGCAGGCTAACGGGTTCCCGGTGAACGTGTGACCATGGAAAAAAGTCTTAAGCTCCGAATACCGGCCCAAAAAGGCCGAGTAGACTTTATCCGTCGTCACCGTTGCCGCGAGCGGCAGGTATCCCGCGGCTATTCCCTTAGAAATCGCCATGATGTCAGGCGCCACACCTTCATGGCTGCAGGCAAACATTGCTCCGGTTCTGCCGAAACCGGTAGCAACTTCATCGGCTATCATCAAGATATCATACCGGTCGCACAGATCACGAACCCGCTTTAAAAATCCGGCCGGGTGAACGATCATCCCGCCAGCCCCCTGAACAAGCGGCTCTATCACAAGACCGGCAACCAGTCCAGCATTGCGCACCATTAATTCTTCAAGTGAATTTATACACTCCATGTTGCATGCCGATCGGCTGCAGCCGAGCTCGCATCGGTAGCAGTATGGCGCCGGCGCCTGAATAGTCTCGAACATGAGCGGTTTGAAGGTAGTGTGATAAATACCGATGCCGCCGACGCTTACCGCGCCGAGCGTATCGCCGTGATAAGCATGCCTGAAGGTAATAAAGCGGCTCCGCTCCGCTCTTCCCGAATGGACCTGATACTGATAGGCCATCTTGACCGCAACTTCCATCGCGGTTGAGCCGTTATCCGAGTAGAAAAATCGATCCAGACCGGGTGGGGTTATTTCGGCCAGGCGCGCCGCCAGAATTATGCTCTGCTCGCTCCCCAAACCTAGCAGTGTGGAATGTTCAAGGCGTTCAACCTGCTCCTTGAGGGCATCGTTCAACTCCCGGCGACAGTGACCATGCACGTTTGTCCACATTGAAGCCACGCCGTCAAGGTAGCGATTGCCCTCCGTATCGATCAGCCAGCACCCCTCTCCTTTTACGATAATTATCTGCTCGTCGCGTTCCCAATCCTGCATCTGGGTAAACGGATGCCAGACATGGCGTTTGTCCCAAAGACGTAATTGTTCGGTCGTAACGGCATTCGCTTCAGACATTTTTACTTCCTCTGCAACAGTATATTTTGCAATCATAAAAAAAGACCCGCCGGAACTTGTCCAGAGGGTCTCATACCTACTTTATTTCAAACAATTAGGCAAGCCTGTCGGCATAGAGTGGAAATTTTTTCATCATGCTGTTTACCTGCAGTTTTATCGCTGCAAGCTTCTCGTCATTACCGATATTCGCTACCGCATCGGCAATATAGCCGGCGACCTGATCCATATCGGCCTCTTTCAACCCGTGAGACGTACAGGCCGGTGTTCCGATCCGGATGCCGGAAGTGACAAACGGAGAGCGGGTTTCAAACGGCACGGTGTTCTTGTTGACCGTGATGCCGGCCTTGTCCAGCGCTTCTTCCGCTGCCTTGCCGGTAATTTCGGTTTTAGAAAAGTTTATCAGCATGAGGTGATTGTCGGTACCGCCGCTCGTCAGTGTAAAGCCCCGTTTTACCAGCGCCTCCGAGAGAGCCTTGGCGTTTTTAACGATCTGCTGCTGATAAACCTTAAACTCCGGCTGCAGCGCTTCTTTGAACGCCACCGCCTTGGCGGCGATAATATGCATAAGCGGTCCCCCCTGAATGCCGGGGAAAATCTGGGAGTTGATTGTCTTGGCAAATTCATCACGGCAGAGAATCATGCCGCCTCTGGGACCGCGCAGCGTTTTATGGGTAGTTGTCGTAACAAACTCGGCATACGGAACCGGACTCGGGTGCACACCTGCGGCAACCAAACCGGCAATATGAGCCATATCAACCATGATGACTGCCCCTACCTTGTCTGCTATTGCGCGGAATGCAGGGAAGTCGATTGTGCGAGGATAGGCACTGGCGCCGACAACTATCATTTTGGGTTTATGCGTAACTGCCAGACGTTCAACCTCTTCATAGTCAATAGTTTCCGTTTCTTGTGAAACTCCGTACGGAACAATTGTAAACAGTTTCCCGGAAAAGTTGACCGGACTGCCATGGGTGAGATGCCCGCCATGCGCAAGATTCATCCCGAGAATAGTCTCTCCCGGCTTGCACGCGGCAAAATAGACCGCCATGTTGGCCTGAGAACCGGCGTGCGGTTGAACGTTGGCATGTTCGGCGCCGAAAAGCTCCTTGGCACGATCAATTGCCAGCTGTTCGACAACATCAACATGCTCGCATCCACCATAATAACGCTTTCCGGGATACCCTTCGGCGTACTTGTTGGTCATGATCGAACCTTGTGCCTCCATAACCGCTTCCGAAACAAAATTCTCAGAGGCGATCAGCTCCAGATTATATTCCTGTCGCTCCGTTTCATGGCGTATGGCTTCGGCTACCTGGGGATCAAATTGGGAAAGGACAGACATGGGTTCTCCTTGTAAAAGTTCTTTTCATTTGCAAACACAAACGGGACACATGCCGTAGCAGGTCCCGCCGGTGGGATACTGTGATAACTATCCTGACAAACAGGATAAGGAGGCACTTCCTTACTCTACTGCGGCCGGGAGTACTTCTTTTCAAGTGCGGTTATCTTGTCCAGGCGCGCCTGGTGCCGCCCCCCTTCGAACGTGGCATCAAGCCAGGCGCCGACAAGATCGCAGGCATTCTGTTCGTCAAGAACACGCCCCCCAAGCACCAGCACATTGGCATTATTATGTTCTTTGGCCATGCGAGCCATAAAAACATCCGTCACCAGAGCCGCACGAATACCGGGAACCTTGTTGGCGGCTATCGACATCCCAATCCCGGTTCCGCAGATCAGAATTCCCAATTCCACTTCTCCGGCAATTACAGCTTCGGCCACTTTCTGACCGAAATCGGGATAATCAACCGAAGCGTCACTGTCGGTTCCGGCATCGGTTACTTTAAAACCTCTGCGATTCAGATAACTGTTCAGTGCGGTTTTGAGGGCCAGTCCCCCATGGTCACTGCCGATAATGATCATTGTTCCGTCCCCGTCTACAACTTTTTGAAAAGAAGTGTTGCATTAGTGCCGCCAAAGCCGAAGTTGTTGCTCATCGCGTATTCGAGTTTTGCCTCGCGAGCGGTGTTAGGGACATAATCAAGATCGCAATCCGGATCCGGTTCACTGTAGTTGATTGTGGGTGGAACAACCCCCTTCTCCATTGCCATGAGAGTGTAGACAGCTTCAATGCCGCCCGCGGCACCAAGAAGATGCCCGGTCATGGATTTTGTCGAAGAGACCATCATTTTCTTGGCATGATCGCCAAAAATGCTCTTGATCGCCATGGTTTCGTACATATCGCCAATCGGAGTAGAGGTGCCATGCGCATTGATATAGGAGACCTGCTCGGGAGCTACTCCGGCATTCCTGAGCGCCATTTTCATGCTTCGCGCCCCACCTTCACCACCCGGCGCCGGAGCGGTCAGATGATACGCATCTCCGGTCATACCGTAACCGACGACTTCGGCATAAATCTTGGCACCCCGTGCCTTGGCACTTTCATACTCTTCAAGAACAACAATTCCGGCGCCTTCGCCCATGATAAAACCATCACGGTTTTTGTCGAACGGGCGGGATGCGGTTGTCGGATCGTCATTTCTGTCCGAAAGTGCTTTCATGGCGGCAAATCCGCCAATTCCCAGCGGTGTGATGACCGATTCGGTTCCACCTGCAATCATCGCATCAGCATCGCCTCGTTTGATTATATGATAGGCATCGCCGATCGAATGAGTGCTGGTTGCACACGCAGAGACTGAAGAAATATTCGGCCCCTTGGCTCCATATTTAATGGAAATGTGGCCGGGAGCAAGATTGATGATCAGCATCGGGATAAAAAACGGAGATATTTTCTTGGGACCTTCTTCAAGCAGCAGCGTATGGTAACGTTCAATAGTCGGCAAGCCGCCGAGACCGGCACCAACAAGAACCCCGACCCGTTCGGCGTTTTCATCATTGATAACCAACCCGGAGTCTTCCATGGCGTAATGAGCTGCAGCCAAAGCGTACTGGATAAACAGATCCATCTTCTTGATCTCTTTTTTATCGATATGCTCTTCCGCGACGAAATCAGGAACCTCACCGGCAATTTTGACCGGCATATTGCTCGTATCAAAACGGGTGATCAGGCCTATGCCTGACTTCCCTGAAATAAGCGCATCCCAGTTCTTGGCATTCCCGCACCCTAGTGGTGAAACAGCTCCAACTCCGGTAACTACGACTCTTCTCATAATAAATGCTCCATATAAACAGTGTCTTCGGTAATGGCAGAATGAAAAGAGAGGGGCTTAACGCCCCTCCCGGTTCTGATCTCAGCTGTGTTCGGTGATGTATTCGATAGCGTCATTCACCGTCTGAATTTTCTCGGCATCTTCGTCAGGAATTTCGATATCGAACTCTTCTTCCAGAGCCATAACCAGCTCAACCGTGTCAAGAGAGTCGGCTCCGAGGTCATCCATAAAAGAAGACTCGGTTAAAACCTGAGATTCTTCAACTCCAAGCTGTTCCGCAACAATTTCTTTCACCCGCTTTGCAATATCAGACATCTTCCACCTCCGTGTGATTTTAAACCTTTTCAGGTTTCGTGTGTAATGCTTTGTGCTTAATTAAGCATGAAATCTTTAAAAGTCAATTGATATTTCTATACACAGTTTCCGATTCAGAAGGAGGGATTTTTTGTCCTGGCAAGGAAATCAAGGGATTGCGCGGAGGCGTGCATCAGTACGCCGCACAAGCAAGCCCGAAGATTGACGCCACCAAGGCAAAAAAAGAACCCTTCTGGGCGGAAACTACATGTACATTCCGCCATTTACCGACAGCACCTGCCCTGTTATATAACCTGCCTGCGAAGAAACCAGAAAAAGAACCGCATACGCTACATCGTCAGCCGAACCGAGCCGTTCCATCGGTATATTTTGCAGGAGAGCTTCGCGTCCTTTTTCCGGAAGAACCGCGGTCATATCGGTTTCAATAAAACCGGGAGCCACGGCATTGACGGTAATATTGCGCTTTGCCAGCTCACGAGCCGCCGATTTTGTCAAACCGAACAGCCCTGCTTTGCTGGCGCAATAGTTTGCCTGTCCGGGATTGCCCATTTCGCCGACAACGGAACTGATGTTGACCACGCGCCCGTAACGGGCCTTGGTCATGATCTTGGAGGCTTCACGAATACAGATGAAGGAACCTTTAAGATTCGTATCGAGCACGGAATCCCAGTCGTTATCCTTCATTCTCATCATAAGGCCGTCTTTTGTTATGCCGGCGTTATTTACCAGGATATCAAGTCGCCCCTGTTCGGAAACAATTTTTTTGAAAAGCGCTTCAACTTCGGATGAGTTGGTAACGTCGAGCTTAACCGCTTGAGCAGCGCCCCCCTGTGCCACAATGGCGGCAACCGTTGCTTCAGCGCCCGCCTCGGAAGTGGCGGTTGCAATAACAAATACACCTTCGGCGGCAAGCTTCAGGGAGATTGCCTGCCCGATGCCTCGGGAAGCGCCGGTTACCAGAGCGACCTGACCTTTCATCATGCATTCCCTCCGGCGGTTTTTATTCCGGCAACGTCTTCGATGTTGGCAAGGACCGCCTCTTTGTTGATCCGTTTCACCAAACCACTCAACACTTTGCCCGGGCCAAGTTCGATAAAGGTTGTCACACCGAGTGAACTCATGGCGTTCACCGACTGTTCCCAGAGCACAGGCGAGCAGACCTGTGTGACCAGCAAAGGCTTTACCCGATCTTTGTCGCTATTAGGTTTGGCATCGGCATTGGCGACAACCGGCACGTTCATCTCATGGATCGTAATAGTATCCAGAACCGCTGCCAAACGATCGGCAGCCGGTTTCATCAAGGCACAATGGAAGGGGGCACTGACCGGAAGCAGCATCGCTTTTCTAAAGCCGCGCCCCTTGGCAATTTCAATAGCGCGTGCAACAGCGGCAGTCGAACCGGCAATTACTATCTGACCGGGAGAATTAAAGTTGGCCGGAGAGACAACATCGCCTTCAGCTGCTTCACGGCAGATATCTTCGAGGATATCACTTTCAACACCAAGAATGGCGGCCATTGTCCCGGAACCAACCGGAACCGCTTCCTGCATGAATGTTCCACGGGCGCGCACCGTTTTGACCGCATCGGCGAAAGATAGTGCTCCTGAACAGACCAACGCCGAAAATTCGCCAAGTGAATGGCCGGCCAGATAATCGGCCTTCAGCCCGGTTTCCTGCTGAACGACCTTCAAAACCGCAATACTTGCGGTCAGGATGGCCGGCTGAGTATTGGCGGTCAGCTTGAGATCGGCGTCACTCCCGGAGAAGCAGAGTGCCGACAATTTAAAGCCGAGAGCATCGTTGGCCTCTTCAAACAGATGCCGTGCTACGGCAAACGTATCTGCCAGTTCCTTTCCCATACCGGAATACTGGGAACCCTGGCCCGGAAAAATAAATGCTGTTTTTGACAAGATAAGTTTCCTTCCTTACGTTGGAATTTAACTTCGGTTACCAGTTGATAAGCGCCGACCCGTAAGCAAAACCGCCCCCGAAAGCCACCAGTAAAAGTTTACTGTCAGGCTTGATAACTCCCTGGCGGTTCGCTTCATCAAGTGCGATAGGAATCGATGCGGAGGAGGTATTGCCATAACAATGGAGATTGGTGAACAGACGATCGGGAGCAACTCCGAGCCGTTTTGCCGTTGCATCGATAATACGACGATTAGCCTGGTGTGGTATCAAAAGGGCGATGTCGGATGGTAAGAGACCATTCGACTCCAGTGCCTTAACGGAAGCCTCTTCCATGGCACGGACAGCATGCTTGAAGACTTCGTTTCCTTCCATGGTCACATAGAGCAGTTTTTCATCGATAGTGCGGCTATTGGTTGCGGGATTACGGCTGCCGCTCCCCGGTTGGTAGAGAAGATTCCAGTACGATCCGTTACTGAATGTATGGGTTGAAAGCAGGGAATGATCGCCATCAGACGCTTCGAGAACCACGGCACCGGCACCATCGCCAAAAAGAACACAGGTATTACGATCATTCCAGTCCACAATACGCGTCAGCGTTTCAGACCCGATCACAAGAATTTTCTGCGCTGAGCCGGAACGAAGATATTTTTCGGCGACCGACAAACCGAAGATAAATCCGGAACAGGCCGCTGAGAGGTCGAAAGCGGTTGCGTTCACGGCGCCCAGCATATCTTGAACAATGCAGGCGGTGGAAGGGAACGGAAAATCGGGAGTTACTGTGCTAAGGATGATGAAATCGATCTCTTCGGGCTTGACCCCGGCCATTTCAAGAGCCTTGCGGCCGGCTTCGGCGGCAAATGTTGACGTATATTCACCTTCTGCCGCTATACGCCGTTCTTTAATGCCGGTTCTCGTCGTAATCCACTCATCACTGGTATCGACCAGCTTCTCAAGCTCGGCATTGGTAAGAATTTTCCCGGGCAAAGCAGAGCCGGTTCCGGCAATTCTGACATTCACGATTGAATCTCCATTACTCTGCAGGTGTGGGAGGTGAGCTGTCTCTTCGAATCAAGACTGAATGATTTTCTGATAATTTTTCGGCAACATGCTCCGATACGCCGTTTTTAGCGTACTCGTGAGCGAATCGAATCGCGTTTTTGATCGCTTTGACGTTGGAGCCGCCGTGACAGATCATGCCGACACCGTTGATTCCCAGCAGCGGCGCGCCGCCATATTCCGCATAATCGACAATCTTCTTGAAACGGCCGAAGGCACCGGCCACGAACAGATAGCCGATCTTGGAGATCCAACTTTTAACAATCTCCCTTTTCAGCATCTTGCCGGCGGCATCCGCCAACCCCTCGGAAAGCTTCAGGACAATATTTCCGACAAAGCCATCACAAACGACAACGTCAACAACGCCGGCAAAAATATCGCGACCTTCGATATACCCGCAGTAATTAAGCGAAGTCTTACGCAGAATGGCGTTAGCTTCCCTTGTCTGTTCGTTCCCTTTTGAATCCTCTTCGCCATTCGAAAGCAGGCCGACTCGCGGAGATGGCACACCCATCGCATACCGGGCATAAACCTCCCCCATGATTGCAAACTGCACAAGATGGAGCGGTTTGCAATCTACATTGCCGCCAATATCAAGGACCAGCGTCTGCCCTTTCAGAGTAGGAAACAACTGGGCAATCGCCGGGCGTTCGATCCCGTTAATCCGCTTAAGGACAAACATTCCGGCCGCCATGGTAGCGCCGGAGTTCCCAGCACTTACGGCAGCGCACGCTTTACCGGCCTTGACGAGTTCAAATGCCTGACGTACGGAAGAGTCACGCTTCTTCCGCACCGCATCCGAAGCGGAATCATGCATGCCGACCACTTCACTTGCGTGAAATATATCGATATCAAGTCCGCTGACGGCATGTTTGGCAAGTTCGGCTTCCAAACGCGCACGATCGCCGACCAACGTCACCGACATCCCGAATTCACGACAGGCGGCAACGGCACCTTCAACTTCAATAACAGGTGCATTGTCGCCGCCCATTGCATCAACGGCAACTCTCATCTGTTTCGAAAGTGACACAGTGTCGATTCTCTAGGCTTGAGCCGCGGAAAGGTCGATAACCTCTTTACCCTTGTACGTTCCACAGGAAGGACATGCACGATGCGGCAGTTTTGCAGCTTTGCATTGAGGGCAGACGGACAATGACGGAGTAGTTAAAAAGTCATGGGCCCTTCTCATATTCTTGCGTGATTTGGATGTTTTTTTCTTGGGTACAGCCATGGTGTTTCTCCTTTTTCTGGTGATACACTTTCTCGTGCCACCGCTCTATTTTTTTGTTACTTTAAAATCCTTAAGCGCACTGAATGTGAGGCTTACAGGCTCGGTACCGCATGAACAGCCGGAACTGTTCAAATCTGTACCGCATACATGGCAAAGCCCCTTACACTCTTCACTACAGAGAGGCTTTAACGGAATCTCCATCGCAACCTGCTCCTCAATCTCATGTGTTAAATCAATTTCGTCGCCGAAATACGGAGAAGAAAGCAGATCCATTTCGCCAAGCTCGATTTCATCCTCGGCAGAAGGTGCGATTGCGCTCTCTTTCCGGAAAAAGATGGTAAAGCTGGTGTCGACAAAAGAGGTGAAATCCGCGAGACAACGGGAGCATGAAAGGGAGAGCGGCGCAGTTACCCTTCCTGTTACTCGAATGTTATCATATTCACGAATGACGGTTATGTCACCCTGAATGTTACCGGAAATACAACAACTCTTGTCATTTTGCATGCCTTCGAGAAGGGGAAACGTCCCTACAGGCTCGTCAATATGGAGTGCAATGGGCGCATCTTTTATATGGTCTACAATAAGTTTCACATGCACCATCCGGCAGATCAGAGCGATTACAATTTAAAGCAATTCAGTATAGAGAATATGCATAAATTGTCAAGAAATTTACTAACACCTGGGATTACACCTGCCATAACATTCGATTTGCTCACGAACTTGGCCGGCAAGATCATGCGCTATCATATCCCAGGTAAATCGCCACCCCCAATTGCCGAATGCGTTTCCGGGAACATTCATACGTGCCTCACTACCCGATCCGATCAAATCCTGAAGAGGAAGTATTACCGTGTTTGCGACAGACATAAGCACCGTGCGCATAATACACACGACGGTGTCATCTCCTCTTCCCCCCACATAACGACTAACCAGGCTGCGTTGAGCATCGGAAAGGGAACGATACCAGCCAACGGTGGTGTCGTTATCATGGGTTCCGGTGTATACTACGGATTTTTTTTGATGATTATGCGGCAGGTATGAATTTGATGGTCCTGAATCAAAGGCGAACTGCACTATTTTCATTCCGGGAAAGTCATAGCGATCACGCAAAGCTTCGACCTCCGGCGTTATAATTCCCAGGTCTTCGGCAATAATCGGCAATTTTCCGAGAGCGGCATATATAGTGTCAAACAGAGCAGTTCCGGGAGCCTTGACCCATCTGCCGTTAATAGCTGTTTTTTCATCTGCCGCCACTTGCCAGGCAGCTTCAAAACCACGAAAGTGATCGACACGGATGATGTCGAAAAGTTCAAACAGTGACTTGAAGCGCTCAATCCACCACGCGTACTTCTGCCGTTCCATCTCTTCCCAGTCATACAGAGGGTTGCCCCATAGCTGCCCGGTGGCGCTGAAGTAGTCGGGAGGTACCCCCGCTACCACGGTTGACTTGCCCTTTGAATTCAGCTGGAACAGTTCACGATGGCTCCAGACATCCGCGGAATCGTAACCGACAAAGATAGGGATATCACCGATAATCGCGATTCCTTTGTCGGTCGCATATGTTCGCAATTTCCGCCACTGCCTGAAAAACTGCCACTGAATATATTTCTGGACGCCTATCTCGGAGCCGAGTTCAACGGAAGCTTTTTCATATGTTTCCGATGTCAAAAGAGCTAAGTCGGCGGGCCATTTTTCCCAGGAGTGCCCATTGTAACGACGTTTCAGAGCCATAAACAGCGCGTAGTTATGAAGCCAGGGGGTTCTGTTGCAAAAGTCCCAGAATTCCTGTTTGCATGGCGCGGTATCGTCCGCTAGAAAAGTGCTGCCGGCTTTATCCAGCAGCTTCATTTTCACATCGGAAACGGCATCAAAGTCGACACAAGTATCATTCGCACTCTCTTCGTAACAGATGACAGGCAGATCGCCATCGACGGTGATCTGCTCAAGATCGATCAGAAGCGGATTGCCCGCAAAAGCTGAAAAAGCAGAATAGGGAGAGTTGCCGGACGCCGGCGGAGTGAGCGGCAGCACCTGCCAATACGACATGCCCATTGACGCCAGCAGATCGACAAAACGCCGGGCATCCTTGCCCAGCGAACCAATACCTCCCGGCCCCGGTAATGATGTAGGATGCAACAGTACTCCACAACCACGCCTATCCAGCATCTCGCCCCCCGACATACGTATATTTCAAGCTACTACTCAACCATTTTGCTGCCGGAAAGCGCAAGTCCTTCCAGAAGTCCGAAGTCACTGACCTTCAGCCGCTTAAAACCGAACCTGTCCATAACTGATATAATTATAGCCATACCGGCAATTATCAAATCTTCGCGCCCTTTTTCAAGCCCTTTAATCGACAAACGCTCCTGGGGATTCAGTATTGAAAGGCGTTGAAAGATTTCGGTTATATCTTCCCTGCTCACGGTGTAATTATTAACCTTGCGATAGTCGTAATCAACCATCTCCAACTTGATCGCTGCAAGGGTTGTCGCGGTCCCTGCTGTCCCGACCAGCTCGGAATCTCCTGAAACAACGATACCGGCCAAGGAGAGATCATTTTCAAGCTGATCGATCACGGACCGTACCCGCTCAATCATGTCTGAACTCGTACGAAAACCTTCCGTAAGTCGCACGACACCGATCGGCATGCTTTTGATAAATATTGGAGATCCATGGGACGAAACTGTAAACTCTGTACTTCCCCCACCAACATCCAGTACCACCAGCGAATCGTTTTCCGAATCCAGCCCGGATAAAACACCGTCCAGTGTCAAACGCGCTTCCATGTCGCCATCAATGACGACAAGCTTAATACCGGTTTCCTGAAAAACAGTATCAACGAACTCGCTCCCATTGGCGGCGTCTCGCACCGCACTGGTAGCAGTAGCACTAACATGTTTAACATCATATCCTGATATAATTTCCGAGAATCTATGCAGACAGACCAATCCGCGCTGCCGGGCTTCAACCGACAATCCGTACTCGTCGGTAAAACCACCGCCAAGACGCACAACCTCACGCTCGACACGGACCGGAACTATTCCGGCAGACGAACGCGCGGCAATGAGTAAACGGGCGGTGTTTGTCCCAAAATCAATAGCGGCGCAATAATGTTTCATTGTAACGTCCTTATTACAGCAACGCAACCTCCTCAGCAAACCGCTACAAGAGAGGCAGATGCATCAATTCATGTAATTTTTTGATTATTTTACAGCCATGAAGAGGAAAATTGAAAAGAAGATATCCATCCCGCTCTACGAAATATCAGCAGGTAAAACATGTTGATAAGCAGCAGATTAATTCATACTTTTAACCTATGAAAAGCATTTGAACCGCAAAGACGCAAAGAACACGAAGTAAAATCAGGTGGTTATCTTACAAAAAACCTTTCACCTGTTTGGTTAGACTCACTATCTTCATAAGATTCTGATTTCTTTGCGTTCTTTACGCCTTTGCGGTAAAGGACTGCCGTTTTTAGGTTAAATCAATTTATCTATCCACCCAAAATAATGACGCACCAAACCGGCAGCCACTTCTACGCAGTTGGACAGTAAATTTGAGAATCATCTTATGCATCAACATAGCTGTTTTGCTCGGGAATCCCTCTAGCGGAAGGATTCCGGAAGCAGCATAGATTACCCAAGCACCATTTCTTTAAGCTCTTTACCGACCTTGAAAAAAGGCAGTTTTTTGGGGCTTACCTTGATCGGCTCACCCGTTTTGGGATTGCGCCCGGTATACGTCCCATACTCCTTGATAACAAAGCTGCCCAGGCCGCGAATTTCAATGCGTTCGCCTTGTATCATGGCTTCGCCCATTGAAGAGAAAATCAGATTGACAAGCTCTTCCGCTCGCTTGATCGGCAAATCCCTTTTCACAGCTAGCTGTTCAATAAGTTCCGATTTATTCATAGACCCCCCATAATCGTAGCCGTAACGGCTGAGAATAAAGCTTACATACTAATGACAGGATTTATTCAAGTATTTTTTCAATATAACTGCGGCATCGTCCCGACGACCCATTTCCAGAAGAATTCCATATAATTTTTCGGCGGCGGCACGTGCATACGGCGTCTGCAACAACTCGACATACTGGTTCACGGCTCCTTCATGATTCCCGGTCGCGTCATAAATATCGGCACGCAACAGCAACGCCTGTTCAGGCAATATCTGTTCTTCAATCATCGTTTCGACTGCAGCCAGAGCATCCTGAAA
This sequence comes from uncultured Geobacteraceae bacterium, assembly GCA_903925005.1. GTDB lineage: Bacteria > Desulfobacterota > Desulfuromonadia > Geobacterales > Pseudopelobacteraceae > JACRCG01. Next base: position 14,936 of record CAIYDX010000227.1, on the reverse strand, counting down.
ACGATCATTCTCCCGCAGCACATGTGCCAAAGTAAACCAGGCAAGCGAGTTGGAGCCATTCAGCTGAACCGCTCTGCGTAGATGCTGTTCCGCCTCGTTATCATCGCCAAGCCGGTGCAGCACCTTCCCCTTTTCGTACTGATATATATCTTGCGGCAAAGTATCGCTACATTTTTCAAAAGCGGCTAACGCTTCGTGATGTTCGTCCCTGCTGGCCGCGATGTACGCATATGCAAAATCTTCTCCTAATTCCGCATAACGGTGATACTGATCCTCCGGTAATTGTTGGATAAGTAGCTCATAATATTCAAGATGCGGCAAGGAATCGTCCGCAGGCGCGCTATCAGTACATCCCCCAGCAGAAGAACCCGCACACGATGCACATGAGGAAATGGCGATTTGTTCATCATCATCGCTGTCGGTTTGCGCAAAACGGTGAAGCAAACTCTCCGCCTTTTCCCGTAAGACCGTATCATATGTCAGTGTTTTTACGAGTTCAAGATGATCAATTGCCTTTTCGACAGCCCCACGTGAATATGCGCATTCGGCTTCATAAATATTGAGTTCGGCAAGTTTCCGATTGGCGGCATCGATTCGCTCCGAAAAAGCATCTTTCAGAACGCCACCATCTTCACCGAAACAGAGCTTTAAGCCATCCGCATAGCAGGTTCTGGCATCAAAATAGCTGTCCGACTCCATGTACTTGTCCCCCTTCGTCAGCAAATCCGACGGGGACTTTGAAAACCACCGGCTAATAAAATTCACAGCAATACCTTTCTGAGCAACGTAACACTTTCAATATGGAATGTCTGGGGAAACATGTCTACCGGAACCGACGTAACAACGCTGTAACCACTTTCGGCCAGTATACCGCAATCCCGAGCCAGGGTACTGGGATCACAAGAAACATAGATAATTTTATCCGGCCGCAGAGACACAATTCCCGAAACGGCATTTCCGGCGCCGGCACGAGGCGGATCAAGCAGGACGGTGTCGAATGTTTGTCCCTGGTCTACTAGATCACGCACTCCGGAAGAGACATCATCACAAAAAAAACTGGCGTTTGCAACCTTGTTGAGATCCCTGTTATATTCAGCAGCCCGAATCGAAGCGGCGCTCCCCTCGATTCCGGTCACCGAGGCAACTTCGCCGGCCAGGGGAAGAGAAAAATTGCCGTTGCCGCAATAGAGATCCAGAAGCTGCTCGGCAGGGGTAAAAAACCCAAGCCGCCTGATGACAGAGAGCATGGCAACATTTTGAAGTTGGTGTACCTGCGCAAATCCACCAGGGGGGTAGGTAAGGAGCACCGGTTTTTGATCAGGATCAGCCTGGTTCATACTATATGATATTTCAGAACTGCCCCACAATTTTTCACAATCCGTTCGATTATCCGCTTTAAGAAAAAGTCCCGTACATGGCCAAAAATCCTTGGATTGATCAATGAGATAGCCTCTGCCCTTTGCAGAGACTTTTCCGTTATGATGGATAATGACAATCACGCCGCTATCACCGGCATCTATACTTAGCTGAGAAACAGACCCGACATCGGGATATGACCGGAGTACGCCCCTGAAGCGGCTCAGTATCTGATTGATCACCGGCGAAGCTATCGGGCAGCCGTCCGCAGCATCCTCTACCTGATGCGAACCCTGTCGATAAAAACCGATTCTGAGTGTGCCATTTTGAGCTAAAACTTTGAACTGAAGGCGATTCCGGTAGCCATACGGAACCGGAGCAGCCACAACTTCGCCAATACGGTCTGCGGGTACGCGAGCCCCTCTCCAGAGGGTTTCCGCCAGTATGTTCCGTTTCTGCTCAAGCTGGGCAGGATAACCGACATGTTGCCAGCTGCACCCACCGCATGTGCCGAAGATTGCACATTCCGGAACGGTTCTTAGAATTGAGGGGGAAATGATCTCGGATATTGATGCCGTACAGTAAGATTTTTTCTGGGATGTTATCTTGAGAGACAGTTCATCCCCCGGGCAACTGAAAGGGACAAAACAGACTTTGCCGTCAATCCGGCAGACACCATTGCCGCCAAAGGCAAGTTTATCGATAGTCGCAACGGGTAATGACACGCTCACGCTCTTAAATTTCTTGATTGCGCGGATTTTTTCAAGCGTTTCCGGTATTCGCTCCGAACGAAGCGGGGAGCAAAATCAGGGACCGACAGATAGGCTTTGGTCGTGTCATGAAAAGCCTGGGTCAACTGGCTGCGAACCGCTTCAATTTCAGATTCGGGAACCGCCATTTTTTCAAGAACCCGTTCGAATCTGACCGACGTGCCGATTTTAGCCGCCGCATCGCTGAACTCGGCATCACTGTCGAAGTAGCTCCGCTCCAGCGGGACATCGCAATAAGCAAGCACTTTTACATGAAAGTAACCGCCAAAATAGTGCCGGGTCTGATCAAGCAAAGTGATGCTGAGATCTGAATCCAGTGCAATCGTCTCGATAATCACAGCGCGCCCAATAAGTTATGCATTTGCGGTATTACCCGTACATCGGGCAGACGGGACGCCGCCAACTCCTGAAGATGCAGAATTTGAGCGGCGGCAACACCGACTGTGCCGTCAGGCAGCGACAAGGGCTGCAAAAAGAGCGGCATTGCCGCATCGACCGACGAGATCAGATCACACACCTGCAATATTTCACTATCAAGCGTCAGTTCACCCACCACTACTTTTACGGAAACAGCGCTGCCATGCGCCTCTTGAAGAAACAGCGCATGCTGATCCCACAACTGCCCGGCACAGCCGGCAGTCGAAGGGAGTTTCATATCCATGCTGATATAATCTACGCACTTCTTTACCTGGCGAAGAGCATTGGGCAATGTGCCGTTTGTTTCAAGATGGATCGGAAGAGATTTCCTGATTTCAGGAAACCATTCGGCAAGGGTCTCAGCATACAGAAGCGGTTCTCCGCCGGTAAAGCTTACCGAATGGTGTGCACCAGGCAGCCGGGATTGCCAATCGTTGATTATTGCGGATAACTCAAGCTGCGACAACGGCTGAGGAAGATCGAGAAATGTGCCAGAACCGGGGTTAGATTCCAGCCGTCCGGTATCCGATTTTTCAAAGTCAGTATCGCAATAGCGACAGTCGAGGTTGCACCCCGTCAGCCGCACAAAAATCTGCCGGCGCCCGGCCAGCATACCTTCGCCCTGGATGGACGAAAATATTTCACTGATATACAGCGGTTCACTCATAATAACGTGCGGACGCGTTGTCGGACTCCCAGACAGTAATTGAATCCACCTTGACGTTGTCGTTATTCATGCGTTCCGAGATGCGCTCGTAAAGGTATTTGGCTATATGCTCCGAAGATGGGGAAATATTCTTGAACGCCGGATTTTCGTTAAGATATTTATGATCAAGTTCGTTTATTATCGCACCGGCGTCACGCTTTAAAATCTTGAAATCGATACCCAAGCCGGATTTGTCCAATTCCCGCGCCGTGACCGCCACATCGACTTTCCAGTTGTGGCCATGCAGATTCTCACAATCTCCCTGATAGTTTATCAAATTATGTGCAGCAGCAAAACTGGTACGAATCGTCAGCATATACATTTTAAACAGCTCCCCTGATCAAAAAAAATAATTCAGTCATTTCAGGCAATACTACACAAAAAAAAGGGCAACCACAAGGAGCATTCTGTTTGCGCTGGTGCCAGCGCGGGTTTGCAACCGTGGCCACCTTGCCTTGATGTTATAGGGTGTTACCTGACGCCCAGAAATGTTTTGATCGCGCCAATAAACTCACTTCCTTCGCCCAGCTTTAAAGATGCAACCGGCTCGACGATTTCAGCATCGATGTCGTAATCGGCAATTTCCCGGATCTTTCGGGCATTCATCAGCATCTTGTGATATTTGGCATTGATCCGGCCCGGCTTGGCAAAATAATAACCGAACGCGGACTCCACCGCCGAATGCTTGACGACATCAATCCCTTCGGCGGTCAACAACGCCTTGGCAGCATAAAACATGGCGTAGTAAATCTTGCTGGCCGCATCCGGCACATGCCCCTGTTCCATGAGGTCACGGGCAACCACCAGAGCATGGTCAGCCTTGTTCAAGTAGCGCAACACCTCGTCCGTCATACCGTCACCCCCTCACGCTCCACGTTACGGTAGTAGGAGAGGCCCTTTGCAGCTGCTGCGCGGAACCGTTCTTCCGCAAACACCTTGAGTGAAATAATCGGCTTGAAGTCGTGGTCCCACATGACGCTGTAGGCTATTTCATCGAGCTTTTGTTCGAGCTCCGGGCTGTTTTCATCCACCAACGCCACCAGATCGAGGTCGGAGTCTTCCGCAGCATCCCCACGAGCACGTGATCCATACAGAATCATACGGCGGATGTGCAGTAATACGTCCGGCGGCAAGCGGCGCTTCAATTCTTCGATGAGTGTCTTGTCCAGTTCGCCCATGTTCGGCTCCTATCGTGCCTTGATATCGTAAGGTATCTGACGGATTAGTTCAGAGGAATGTACCGCGTGGGTGGGGTTTGGCGCAAGGGTTTTGATTTAATGGCAGGTGTAATGACAGACCACCTCATGAAAATACAAACAGCCGCTGGATAGCGGCTGTTTGTGATAAATGTAGCAAAGAATAAAAAATCTGAAATCAGCTCTGTGAAGCTGCCAGCGCCTGCTCAATATCCGCAATAATATCATCCACACATTCGATCCCGATCGAAAGCCGGATAAAATCGACCGTTACGCCGGAAGCAACCTGCTCTTCAGCCGACAGCTGCTGGTGAGTAGTAGAGGCGGGATGAATAACCAGCGATTTGGCATCGCCGATATTAGCCAGATGCGACAGCAGTTTGACATTATCGATAAACTTCTTACCGGCTTCCATGCCCCCTTTGATGCCGAAACCGATGATGGCCCCCTCCCCCTTCGGAAGATACTTGGCTGCCCGCTCATGATCCTTGTGGCTGGCAAGGCCAGGATAATTAACCCAGACAACATTCGGCTGTCTCTCCAGCCAACGGGCGACAGCACGGGCATTTTCGACGTGACGCGCCATCCGGACATGCAGGGTCTCCAGTCCAAGAATAATCTGATGTGAGTTGAATGGCGAGATGCAGGCTCCCATGTCGCGAAGCAAGGAAACCCGCATTTTAATGATATAGGAAATATTGCCGAGAGCATCCCAGTATTTCAGGCCGTGATAGGAGGGATCAGGCTCGGTGAATTCAGGAAATTTCCCGTTGTTCCAGGGGAATTTACCGCCATCGACAACCGCGCCGCCAATGCTGGTGCCATGTCCGCCGATGAATTTGGTCAACGAATAGACGACAATATCGGCGCCATGCTCCAGCGGCTTGAAGAGATAAGGGGTAGTTACCGTATTATCGACGACGTACGGCAAGCCGGCCTGATGGGCAACCGCAGCAATCGCTTCAAAATCATCGACATTATTCTTCGGATTGCCGACCGACTCGCTGTAAACCATGCGGGTGTTGCCGTCAATCGCCTTCCGAACGTTTTCGGGATCGGACGTATCGACAAACTTTACCGTAATGCCGAGCCTGGGAAGTGTATAATGGAACAGGTTATAGGTGCCGCCGTAGAGGTAATTGGTAGAGACGATGTTGTCGCCCGCCTTGGCGATATTAAGCACCGCATAGGTGATTGCCGCCTGACCCGAGGCGACCGCCATCGCCGCAACACCGCCGTCCAGCGCGGCGAGGCGCTGTTCGAGGACATCGGTGGTCGGATTCATCAGCCTGGTATAAATATTGCCGAATTCCTTGAGACCGAAAAGATTGGCCGCATGTTCGGAACTTTTAAATACATAGGAAGTTGTCTGATAGAGCGGCACCGCCCGCGAAAGAGTGGTTGGATCCGGCGTCTGACCGGCATGAAGCGTAAGCGTCTCAAATGATTGAATTTTATCCGACATAAATACCCCCACGTAGTGTACTATACTTAATGTGCAAACAATACTGTTTACAACTAAAGGAGTCAAGTTCATTTCTTTCAGCTGACAAAGTTGGGAGATTAGGAAATGAGAAAATCCTGGATAAAATATCAAAGATTCCAATGTAGACCACTTATTGACATATCCAACCTATAAATGTAATACTTACGAAAGTAATACATCAGCAAGTAAGGCACGTACCCTGTTTATCGAGGTCATGAAAGGAGCTGTGAAATCATGCGGGTAACCAGCAAGGGTCAGGTAACAATACCGCGCAGCGTTCGCCAACGCCTGGGGATATTTCCCCAAAGCGAGGTTGAATTTGTGGTGGAGGGGAATACGGTAATTTTGCGTACGGTTACGGGAGAAACCGGCAGGGGAAAAAGAGTGATTGAAACCTTGCGCGGACGTGCCACCGTAAAGATGACAACCGACGAAATAATGGCTTTCACGAGAGGTGAAGATTGATAGCGGGAGACGTGCTTGTGGATAGCAACGTTCTGCTTGATATTCTGGAGGAGGACGCGCAGTGGTATGAATGGTCGGCATCTCAACTGCAAAAGGCGGCCGATCGCTGCTCGTTAATCATTAACCCGGTGATCTATGCGGAAGTTTCGATCGGATTTCAACGTATTGAAGAATTGGAGGAAGCCCTGCCTGCGGATTATTTCCAAAGAAGAGCGTTGCCATGGGAAGCAGCTTTCCTGGCCGGGAAGTGTTTCATACGCTATCGCAAACTTGGAGGGACAAAACGTTCGCCATTGCCGGATTTCTTTATCGGCGCCCACGCGGCAGTTTCGGGATTGACGCTTTTGACTCGGGACTCCGCACGTTACCGCACCTATTTTCCATCGATTAAAATGATCACTCCGTAAACCTTGATTACAGGCCCGCAACCATGAAGATTTTTCTACAACGACTGCTGAAACTGGTCCCGATATTAACCTGGCTCCCCCGCTACCAGCGCGATTGTCTTATGCCCGATCTGATTGCCGGGGTCACACTTGCGGCGTATGCCGTGCCGGTGGCGATGGCATATGCCACCCTCGCCGGACTTGCTCCGCAAGCGGGGCTTTACTGTTATATATTCAGCGGCATCGCCTTTGCACTGTTTACCTCATCGCGTCACCTGTCAATCGGCCCGACCGCCGCAATCTCGGTCATGGTTGCCAGCGTGGGGGGGACAATGGCAGCCGGCGACCCTTCCAGCTATGCCGCCATAGCCGCGATGACCGCCGGAATGGTGGCGGCGTTCTGTTATCTGGCCTGGATCATGCGCCTCGGGTCATTCGTCAATTTCATTTCCGAATCTACCCTGCTCGGCTTCAAAGCCGGGGCAGCGTTAAGCATCGCCTTAATGCAACTTCCCAAACTGCTCGGAATAGCCGGAGGGGGGAACAATTTCCTTGAACGGCTGACCGTCATCTTTCACCAACTGGGAAGTGTAAACTTTACGGTTATCAGCCTCGGGATCGGTTCACTTCTGCTGCTGCTTATCGGAGACCGGTTATTTCCGAGACGGCCGGTAGCGTTGGTGATCGTCATTGTCTCGACCGGCATCGTCTCGTTTTTCGGATTGGCTGAACAGGGTGTCAAAGTAGTTGGACTCATCCCGCCCGGATTGCCATCCTTTGGGGTCCCTTCCTTTCGCGTCGATCAGATAGAAGGCCTGCTTGAACTGGCGTTCGCCTGTTTCCTGCTTTCTTATGTGGAGAGCATCGCCGCAGCCCGCGCGTTTGCCACCAGGCATCACTATTCGGTCAATCCCCGTCAGGAGTTTCTCGGGCTGGGGGCCGCAAACCTGGTGGCGGCGCTGGGTCACGGCTACCCGGTTGCCGGCGGTTTATCACAATCCGCCGTTAATGAAAAAGCCGGTGCCCGGACCCCCCTTTCGCTCTTCTTCGCATCGGCCACACTGGTGCTGGTGGTCTTCTTCATGACCGGAATGCTTCAAAACCTTCCAGATACGGTGCTTGCTGCCGTAATCCTGGTCGCGGTTTCCGGTTTTGTCAAAATAGACGATTTCAAACGATTGCGGCAGATCAGCCGCCTTGAATTCAACGTCGCGCTGGTCGCATTCATGGGAGTGCTGCTGCTCGGTATTTTAAAGGGGGTTACAGTTTCGGCAATTGCTTCGATCCTATTTCTGCTCAGGTTGATGGCCAGACCTCATGTTTCCGTACTCGGCAGGATCCATGGCAGCACAAGGTTCAGCGACTCAATCCGCCATCCGACCAACGAACGTTTTCCCGGACTGTTTTTGTTCCGGGTTGAGGCGCCGCTGCTCTATTTCAATGTCAATGCCGTTAATACATTCATACTTGAAGCGATCCACAACGAGAGTTCACCGGTCAAACTGGCTGTATGCGACCTGTCGACATCACCATATATCGACGCGGCCGGAGCCAAAATGTTTCAGCACCTTGAACAGGAACTGGAACGGGAAGGGATTCAGCTAAGGGTTACGGAAGCGCATGCGGAAGTACGGGATATACTGCGGGCAACCGGTATCAGTGAATCTTTGGGGGGAGTCAGCAGATATACGTCACTTGCGGATATTGTTGAAGATTTTGAACGCGATGCCAAGCGTGCCGCTAGTTACATAGAAACAGAATTGCGCTCATACACCTAACTCCCGTAGAACAATACTTGTCTCCGCCTGGCCATCCAGCCATGCGGATAACTCGTCCACAATCTCCATCTCATCAACTTCATCACGCTTTGGCCATGTTCCCAACACCGGCGCGCCGCAAAGCGAGCCGATCTGATGTGGCGCGCCCCGCTCCGCATTGCCTGGATGTTCCGGCATACCGTTTATTATGACGCCGGCCACCCGGAGCTCCAACTGCTGTGCGGCAAAACAGGTCAGAACCGTGTGATTGATGGTTCCGAGCCCTGGTTTAGCGACTACCAGAAGCGGCAAGCCGAGTTCCCGGGCCAGATCGGCGATCAGCAACCCACCTGACAACGGCACCATCAACCCTCCCGCCCCTTCCACTATCAGATAATCGTACGAGGATGCCAGACGGTCAAATGCTGACTTGATAACGGAAAAATCGATCCGGACGCCATCAAGCCTGGCGGCGTCAGCCGGAGCCAGCGCCTCTCGCAGCCGATACGGAGCAACATCATCCGTTACCTGAATACCGGCCGCCTGACTGAGCAGCAGCGCATCATCCGAAACCAACAGGCCATGCTCTTCGCGACAGCCGCTGGTAACCGGTTTCATCACACCGACATTAACACCGTTCATCCGGAGCAGACGGGCCAGCGTAGCCGCGACGATCGTCTTACCGACACCGGTGTCAGTCCCGGTAATAAAAATCCCGCGTGGCGCCATCAGCTCTCTGCTCCACAACATGCCTCAACCGGCATTTCAAGGTCTTTCAGCATCTGCCGGTCGAGCTCGGGGGGGCGACCGACAGTCGTCAAATAATTGCCGGTCATCGTGCCGTCGGCTCCCGCAAGAAACATCCATGACTGCAGCTCGCGCAGGTTCTTCTCGCGCCCGCCGCAGACGGCCAGCCGTTTACCGGGGAGCAGAAAGCGATAGACGGCGATAATAGTCAGGCTTTCAAGCGGAGTGAGGTTGTCGGCACTCTCAAGCCGTGTCCCGGCCACCGGATTCAGAAAATTGAGCGGAATCGAATCGACATCCAGTTCGCGCAGGGTCAACGCCATCTCGACCCGCTGGGCAAACGATTCGCCCAAACCGAAGATACCGCCGCAGCAGACCTTTAGCCCGACCGCTTTCGCAGCACGAATCGTTGCGACATCTTCCTCATAATCGTGGGTTGTACAGATCTGCGGAAAGAAGCTGCGAGCGGTCTCAAGGTTGTGATGATAGGTTTCCATACCGGCATTTTTCAAACGGAGCGCGGTCTCTTCATCCAGGATTCCCAGCGAACATGATGGGGAAATTCCGGTTTCGGACTTGATGCGGCTGACCGCACGACAGACTCGATCAAGCTCTTCGGCTTTATTGATGCTGGTGCCGCTTGTAACTATGCCATAGCAGCCGGCGCCATTTTGCTCTGCCAGCGCGGCACAACGCACCATCTCATCTTCATCGACCAGCGGATATACGGCAACACCGGTGTTATGGTGAGCCGACTGGGCACAAAAGGCGCAATTTTCTGCGCAACGTCCCGATTTGGCATTAATGATCGAACAGAGATGCACGACGTTGCCGATAAAATGCTCCCTGATTCGTGACGCTTCCGCAAACAGCAGATATCTGTCGGCGCCTGTCGCTCCGGAAAGTTTCAATGCCTCATCAACCTCAAGCACTCCCCCTGCCAATACCTTGTCTGCCATACTCTGGATAAATTTTCGCAATGTCATAAACTACCTCCAGACATTTCGATACCACAGCAGACCGGAATTGTCAACCCACCACAAACAATGGGTTGACAATGAAACTTGACGCTTTTTGATTCTTGTATGAAATGATTAACTCGATTATAGTCAACGAAAACGTTCAAGGAGCTTTCCATGTACCGGTTGCCGTTATGCAGGCTGCTGCTTGCCGCAATACTGTTGGTAATATCCTGGTCAGCCGCGGCATTTGCGGCTACCGTGTCAATCGTCCAATCCGGAAGCTCATCTTATACCGTTCAGGGCAACGAGATGAACGGCGTAGCCGGCATTCAGCTGGATATCAGTTATGATGCTGCTTCACTGGCTATACCGACGGTAACTCAAGGGGGTCTTGTATCCGGTGCCATGCTTGCTGCAAACACCTCGATCCCCGGCCTCATCAAAATTGCCATTATCAGCTCAAACTCTTTTTCCGGGAGTGGCCAGATTGCGACCATTGTCTTTGCTTCAAAAAAGGCTTCAGCCCCACTCCCCACGCTCTCAACACCCGCCCTGATCGACAAAAACGGTGCACCAATAAGCTATTCCGCCGGCAATCAGTCAAGCGATACAATAGCATCGACTCCAAACAGCACGACCAATCAGCCGGTACAGTCGCCAGCAACAACCGGCACAGTCACGGGTGCAACGCCGACCTACCTTGGAGCGGTCACAATTCCGATAGAGCAGCAACAGCAACCCGCTTCACCGCCAGCACCAGCTTCAGCCGCTCCTGCAATCAGCGGTGAGCAGATCCCCGCCAAAATTGCCGAGCAGCCCCAACCCTCCGGCAATCCGGCTACCGATGCAAAACCGGAAGAAACGAAGCAATATGTCACCTACAAGGGGATTTTAGATCGATTCCAGCAGTACACCGGCAGCAAAAGCTTCTCCGCCGTGGTGGCGCTTTTTGACAAGAAGGTTTCCCAGACTGTCCGCCAGGAACCGGCAGTCCTGCTGAGCGATGGGCAAAGCAAAGCTATCCTGACCATCGGCATTCCGCCGGGCATAGGCAGTTCACCGAATTTTGCCGTAAATGGCGGCACACTGGTTTCTTTCAAAAGGGATAATCAGAGCAAAGATCGCTGGATAGTAGAAGTTTTGCCAAAGCGGGGCGTTCTCAGGGCTTCCGTTACAATCATTGCCGGAGCCGATGAGTTTGAATACCCACTTACCGTGGCCCCACCGATAAAAACAGCGTTGCCTCTCGACGAACGTGGCTGGAACAGATTTCTCAATGAGGTTGGAACAACGACAGCCCCTCTGCACGATTTCAATAACGACGGTGTGCGGGACTATATTGACGAGTTTATTTTTGTCGCCAACTACATGGCAGGAACAAAAGCGCCGACAAAACCTGCGGCGGCATTGAAAAAAACAATAAAGTAAGCCTATCCTGTCATGGAAATGACTTCCTCGTAGGTCGTCACCCCTTCAAGCATCTTTTTGATGGCAATTTCCCGCAGAGAGACAAGCCCTTCCTGCCTGGCGGCGGCAGAGACTTTTGCAAGTTCTACTGAACCTGTCACCAATGTTTTCAAGCCATCATTCATATCCATGACTTCAAACAGACCGCTGCGCCCCTTGTACCCGGTACCGCGACACTCCTTGCACCCCTCTCCTTCCCACACGACATAAGGGTTCTCCGTCAACTGCAGGTAATTGCATTCGTCAGCAGAAAGAGTGCGGACTTTTTTGCAGTTTGGACAGATTTTACGCACCAGACGCTGGGCGACGACACCCAGGAGAGTAGCAGAAATCAGGAACGGCGGAACGCCAAGATCCAGGAGTCGTATGATGGTAGATGCCGAATCGTTGGTATGCAGCGTGGAAAGGACCAGATGTCCGGTCAAGGCTGCCTGTACGGCATTCTCCGCCGTTTCGCGGTCGCGGATTTCGCCGATCATGATGATGTCCGGATCCTGGCGGAGGATATTGCGCAGAACCGTGTCGAAACCGACGCCAATGTTCTGCTGCACACCGATCTGGTTGAACTCTTCCATGACCATCTCAATCGGATCCTCAACCGTAACGATGTTAACCTCCGGAGAAGAGAGCGATCTTAGCGAAGAATAGAGGGTGGTCGTCTTACCGCTGCCGGTCGGACCGGTCACCAGTATGATGCCGTTAGGGCGACGCAGGAAGGAGTTGTAGAGCGCCAGTTCACGCGGATAAAACCCCATATTGTCAAGATGCTGCAGCAAAATGTCCGGATCGAAAACCCTTATGACCACCTTTTCACCGAAGGCGACCGGAACGGTCGATACGCGCAGTTCGATATCCTTGTTGTTGAAGTTGGTCTTGATGCGGCCGTCCTGAGGGCGCCGTTTTTCGGCCAGATCCATGCGGGAAAGCATTTTGATGCGCGAGACGATAGGGGCATGCAGAGGTTTTGGAATGATATGAATGTTGTGCATTACTCCGTCGATGCGGAATCGTATCAGCGAAGTTTCACGCTTCGGCTCAATGTGGATATCGCTGGCGTGCTGGTCGAATGCGTAATTGAGAAGAAAATCAACGGCAGACACCACATGCTTGTCGGTCCCCTCGATCTCCTGATGTCCTTTAAGTTTAAAGAACTGTTCCAGATTCCCCAGGTCTACCGCTGCGGAAGCCTCTTCCTCCGCGGCGACAACCGAGGCACGGAATCCGTAAAATTCGCGCAATATCTTGAGAATATCGTTTTTAGAGCTGAGTACGCGCTTGATTTTCAGGCGTCTGGCTAATGACAGTTCGTTGATGACAGCCTCATTGAATGGATCAGCCACGGCCACGGTTATGATGCCGTTTGACTCCTCGACGGCGACGATCAGGTTTTTGAGAGCGAACTGGCGGGGAATATGATCGGTTACAACATGCATATCAAGCTTGAGAGGATCGATTTTATAATATGGGAGCCCTGTGGCTGAAGCCAACGCATCGGTAATGAGATCTTCCGAAAGCAGGGTTTTCTGCGATCCGGGAATTTCGAGATTGAATGAAGCGAGGACTTCGGCAGGAGAAACAAATTCGGTACTGCTACCGCTTCTTCGAAAGGTGCCTGAATTATTGCGAGTGAACAGACGTGATTCCTGAGCTTTTCCGCGTGACAGTACCTCGCGAAGCTGCTCTTTGGACAGCAGCCCGCGGCGTTCCATCAGGTAAGCCAAATTTTCAAACGTGAGTTTTTTCGACTCCGTCATAATCCCCGTCAATCCTTAGGTTTAGTCTTCTTCAGCACTTCCGCTTTCTGAGCCTCGATACGCCTGGCAACCTGCTCTACAACCTGCTCAGGTGTGTAGCTCGGCTTGAAACCCGATTTTGCCGGTATCTGTCCGGCGATGACCCGTTCACCCTGTATATGAGACGCGCCGGCAGCGGGGTGATGCCTTTGGGAAGGCGCGTCCTGATAAAGCATCATCGTCGATATAAAGTTCCTGAACAGCCCGAACCCCATCCAGATAAGCAAAATTAAAGGGACAATGTCATCCATCCAGTAGTCAAAACTGCGCTGGCGGACCATTTCTCCGACCAACAGACCTGCCGAAGCGATCAGCAGCCCAAACGCATTTCCGATGACGCGGAACTCGATATCATCCGGTATTTTAATCTCTGCAGTTTTTGCCACGCCATGCCCTTAATCACCGGCTTGAATTTTACTATATGGATGTCTTTAATCCATCGGCATTTTGTCCGGTTTCTACAGGTTTTTTATAGCGTTTCATGGCAACACACCAGCGAGTGAACAAGTTATTACATAAATAGAACTCTTCACAGCACAGATTGCAGATGGGAGATTGACCCCCGGCTCCTGCTTTGATACACTGCCACAATTACAATTAAAAGGAGGTTTACATGAAAAAGACATTACTATGCGGAGTGATTGCAGCGGCGCTGGCTTTTGCAGCTTCACCGGCGGTAGCAGGAGACATCAGTTTTGTTAAATCGATAAGCCAGGACGACTTCAGAAACCTGAGCAAAGAGGCTGGTGCCGCAATCGGCTACAGAAACCTGGCTCCGGCCGAGTCGCTCGGCATTACCGGTTTCGACGCAGCCATCGAAGTATCTGCCGTTGCCATCAAAAACAGCAACTACTGGCAGTCGGCATTCAACAACGATGCCCCGTCATTCCTGGCAATACCTACACTACGGGTACGGAAAGGTCTCCCTTTGGGATTTGATATCGGCGCCATGTATTCGTACGTGCCGGGGAGCAACGTAAAAGTATACGGGGCGGAGCTTAGCAAGTCCATTCTTGACGGCGGTATTACCACCCCATCAGTTGGCGTCCGGGGTACCTATACTAAATTGGCCGGCGTAAACGATCTTGACCTGCAGACCTATGGACTTGACGCATCGGTCAGCAAGGGGTTTCTGTTTCTCACCCCATATGCGGGAGCCGGCCTGTTGTGGATAAACAGTGAGGCGAGAGGGAATTTGAAATCACCGTCGGTGCAAACGCAAATCCTTAGCAATGAAAGCAGCACAGTACCCCGTTTTTTTGGAGGGGTTAAAATATCTCCGCTGCCGCTGTTTAACGTAACCGCCGAGCTTGAATATGCGGTACGCCCGATTTACTCGCTCAAGGCCGCCGTCAGCTTCTAATAGTTTCTTTCCTTCAGGTTGTAAACGCAAAAGAGGGCGCATTTTATGCAAGCCGGTCGGATAAG
>CAIYDX010000226.1 GCA_903925005.1 uncultured Geobacteraceae bacterium | reverse complement strand
TACGGCGCGCGAGTAAACGCGACGGCAGAGTAGATTGGATTTGCCACGAATCACGAAGAACGCCTGTGCTTGATGCAAAGTGAACCAGCGAGCGAAATCGGTGAAGCCCCGATCCATGATGTAAAAGCTGCCGGCTTCGGGAATCAGGATGTCTAGTACATTGACCTCGTGCATCTTGCCGTCGCTGATGTGAATGAAGGTTGGAATATTGCCACGCAGATCGAGCAGCGTATGCATCTTGACCGCCGCTTTCGCATGGCGAAAGTGAGCCCAAGGAAAGACGCTCAAGCATAGGTCGATAGTTGTGGTATCGAGTGCGTAAACGGTCTGCTCTAGCTCCACGGCAAAGCTGTCTTGTGAATAGAGTTCGCGCGCCACTTTGATTTGGCTGAGCGCAAAATCCTGATAGATGCGCCAATCGCGAGATTCGTTCGCATCGGCCAGCGTACTCCTGGCAATGTTGCCGCGAATACCCAAGTGATAGAGCTTGGCTTGATGTGCGCGCAAACAGGTTTCGATGTCTCGCAGGCTCTCGCGGTACGTAAGCTGCGCGAAGGCTAGACAGAGGAATTGGTCGAGATGTGAAAACGTAAGCGTCGGATATCGACTTGGATAGCTGGCTACGCACTGACGGAATGTATGTAATGGCAGGTGCGCCATCAATTGAGCGAACACGAGTTTCCCTGCATTCATATCCAGATTCCCGATAAAAATCGGAAGTCTGCTGCAAGTTGAAATCGGTTACAAAAAAATATGGCATTTAGTAAATTACATTCAATTAGTTACGATGCGCCTAAACGCGTATCTCCGGACAGGACTGATGCTTTATATATTTATTTTGTCTCTATTCCGGGATCGGATCAGCGCGGATAATCTGGCGAGTCAACTCAGCCTGCGGGTGATGCCCAACGATCTAGATATTAATTTTCATATGAACAACGGACGCTACCTGACAATTTGTGATCTGAATCGTGTCGACTTGTTTATTCGATCCGGACTGATGAAAGCGATGTTCAAGCGGGGCTGGATTCCCCTGATCGCCGAACATACGATGACATATAAAAAGCCGTTGAACATGTTTGAACATTTTGACGTGAGTCTCCAAGTCACCCGTTGGGATAATAAATATTTTTATATGACGCATACCTTCCGAAATACGGAGCGGATTGTCGCCGAGGGAACTTCAAAGGGCTGTGTCTATGCACGAGGCATCGGCGTAGTCAGCCCTGTCGATACGTTTGCGGCGGTAGAAGAGGATAAGTCGAAATGAGCAGCCGAGACTTTGCCTTTCCCCAACTCAGCCTGCGATTCTTACCCATTTGGCAACGCCATTGGCTGGTGTGGAAAAAAGTGGCGGCGGCGTCCATCATGGGGCATCTTGCTGATCCGGTAATTTACTTGCTGGGTTTGGGCTATGGTTTGGGCAGTTTGCTGCCGCAAATGGGCGGCACTTCTTATATGACTTTTCTCGCGGCGGGTACAGTGTGTTACAGCACTATGAACAGCGCCAGTTTCGAGGCGCTGTATTCCGGATTCGCTCGTATGCACGAACAGCGCACGTGGGAGGCGATACTCAATACGCCGATAGCGCTGGATGATGTGGTACTGTCGGAAGTGCTTTGGGCTGCGACAAAAAGTCTGATGTCAGGCGTCGCAGTTTTAGTGGTGATATGGCTGCT
>CAIYDX010000225.1 GCA_903925005.1 uncultured Geobacteraceae bacterium | reverse complement strand
TAAATCCGGTACTTCCCAAAAAGTGTCCAGTAAAAACCGGATTCACTGTCCAGTCATTGCCGGATTGCGTGTCCAGTGAAAACCGGATTGGGTGTCCAATCATTTCCGGATTAGGTGTCCAGTGTACACCGGATTACGCATTGAGATTGTGAGAAGATCAACAATATCCTTGGTATCAAATAGGTCGAATAGCTACACTGCAATAAACCAGAATTATTTCATTTTTGTTATCTTCCATAAATAATCCTCCTGTGTTCCATTGTTGTCAGAACTCAAATTGTGTAAATGATTATTTTTCGGTCGTTAGCAAAGTTGTTTTATCCAGCAAATTGTTTATAACTCTAAGACATGAGCAGGCAATGAGCCTTCCAAAGCACTTTTCAGAACCTCCCGCAACTGATTGGGGTTGTATGGTTTGCTGATTACTGCCCCCAATAATACGAATATGAACGTGGATATTATTGTCACCGCCATTGAAGAGGCATGACCTAATATGGCCGTACCAATTATGCAAAAACTGTAACAGGCACATAGGAGCATTATGCGAGTGCGGACTTTAAGGCTTCTATAAAATTCAAATGCAAAAGTCATAAGCTCCTACGATTGCAATAATATTTGCTCTATTCACGAAATGTTTCATAAGTTCCTCACATTCAAATAGTCCATTTTCAGACCCATTTCAAAAAAAATAATTCGGGTTCTGAATAAAACCGGTCGGCTTTACAGGACTGGAGTCTCATCCGCTAAATTAAACGGCCTTTCCCGACCGCAATCGAGCTTAGAACCCCTTCGACCGTTCTCTACCACACTGTGTAAAAGGTTTTCTTCGCAATGTTAAACTACTAAAATCTTCTGTATCGCTTCTTTCAGCACAGATAGTTTGTAAGGCTTCTGGATGAAACCAGCAAGTCCGCTACCCGCAAACTTCTGTGTGACCTCCAATTCACTGAATCCGCTAGACACAATAACTTTGATATTTGGATTCAGTTTCCTTAGCTCGTAGAAGCACTGCTCACCATCCATATTCGGCATGGTTAAGTCCAAAATAACAAAATCAACGTCAGAATTCTCTTTGAATATCTTGATGGCGTCTCTGCCGTCATAGGCTGTGATCGTAGTGAAACCAAATTCTCGCAGCATTTCTTCGGCAACGTCCCTGATTGTCTCCTCGTCATCGACCAGTAGAACCTTTCCTTCTCCTTTCCAATCGTCTGCTGTGTGGCTATCACTGTTGACAATTGCAGTGGGCATGCCGGAGGCTGGCAAGAGAATTTTAAAAGTAGTACCTTTCCCCGGTTCACTGTCGACTGTTATTGCTCCCCTGTGACCTTTGATAATCCCCTGCACAGCAGCCATGCCAAGGCCTCTTCCAGTGAATTTGGTAGTAAAGAAAGGGTCAAAAATTTTAGCCAGCGTGTCTCTACTCATGCCGCATCCTGTGTCTGCAATATTGATGTAGACGTAAGGACCTTCTTTAATGTTCTCATCCAGCCAGATGTTTTTCAAATAGTTCTTGTCACACTCTCTGCAACCGGTGGTGATGCTAATGACGCCGCTGTTGTCTCCGATGGCTTCCGAAGCGTTGATAACCAGATTCATGACGACCTGCCGGATCTGGGTGGCATCGGCTTCTATTGCAGGAAGGTTTGGGTCAAAGTTGAGACGCAGCGTTGACTTTTTGGAAATGGAGACCTCCAACAGATGGAGCATTTCTTCCAGCAGGCAATTCATATCAATGTTTTCTACAACAAATTTTCCCTTGCCGGAATATGCCAGCATCTGCTTTGCCAATTCAGCTGCCTGCGTGGCAGCCTGTTCAATCTTGCGCAGGTTGTTTATTCCTGGCGATTCCTGTTTCATCCTCACTAGTGCAAGTTCAGCGTTGCCTATTATGGTTGTGAGAATATTGTTGAAGTCGTGGGCGATACCCCCAGCCATCACTCCCAAGCTTTCAAGCTTCTGGGCGTGGAGAAGTTGCTGTTCAATTTTCAAGCGTTCTTCTATGGCAAGATTGCGGTCGGTAATGTCAATTCCGATGCCATCCCAGATCAGATGATTATTATCAAGTCTGCGAGGCGCTGATGTAAAAAGTTTCCATCGTATTTCTCCGGATGGTAATCGAAAACGCATTTCAGCCCTGAATGGGGTCATGCTGGCAATGGCCTTGGCTTCGAGTTCGGCCACGCGTGGTATGTCTTCTTCGATTACCTGACCGTACAACATCATAGCGTTATGCAACACCGATTCTTTAGAAATTCCGTGAAGTTTTTCTACGTTACCGCTTATATAGGTAAAGACTCGGTGCGTTCCATCGGTACCCGTGTCAACTTGGTAGACAACACCATCAGGAATATTGTCACTGAGGAGGCTCAATCGGGTTTCACTTTCATGAAAGATTTCCTCGGCCTCCTTGCTCTCCGTGATGTCGGTGTGCATACCGGTAAATCGGAGAGAACTGTCATTCTCATCATACTCGAAAAATTTCCCCTGCGTACGAATCCACATCCATGTATCGTCTTTCCGTTTGAACCTGAATTCGGCGTCATATGACTCTCTCGTGCCGGTCATATAGTCTTCAATGGCCTTTCTTGCTTCGACAACGTCATCAGGATGTACCCGTTTTTCCCATTCGTCGTATGAGTGTGGAAATTCGTCAGGCTCATAACCGGCTAACGTAAAGTAGTTTGCATCGAAATATACTTTTCCAGTTTTTATGTTCCAGTCCCAGATGCCGCTTTTTGATGCATTCAAAGCCAGTGATAACTGTTCCTCACTCAGTTGCAAATTTAGCATTCGCTCTTCAAGAATCAGTTTTGAGATGGTAATCTCACTAATGTAACGGCTACGCTCAGCCTCCTGGATTGTAACAAGGTTATTATAAAGTAGTTGCCTTCTCTGGTAGATGATCATTCCTAGTGCACAAACCACAATCAGAACGCCATATAACCCGCTAAAAATAAATGTTGCACGGGTCCAAGATGCATAAACTGCTGACAATTTGCGGGTCACACCAATTACGAGAGGTTTGTCCATCTTTGGTGCGGTAAGTTGGAGTGAGCTTTGGGCAATTATGCACTTATCCTCTGTCGCATAGGCAAAACCAGTAAATACTGTTGTTGCTTGTCCACTATCCAGATGACGCGTAAAGAAAGTGCCTTGCTTGGCCAAGTCCAGATTTATAAGGTTCTCGTTTACGGCGATGTCAGAAAAATCTTTCCGTCACCATGGGTAATAGATGTAAGCACATCAGGCGAGTGGCGGACAGAATCAAGCAGATTATTGAAATACTCTGGAACCTCGGTAACCACCACGATGCCTGCAAATTCACCATTGGCTCCCTTTATAGTTCGTAGCAAAGTAAATGCAAAATCATTGAGAACTGTCTTGAAGGGGGAACTGACTTGAATAATATTTGGGTTAGGATTTTTTTTTGCCGTTATGAAGTATTCTCTGTGGGCAAAATTCATCCCTAAGAGTTTTGGCGAACTTGAAATAATTACTGTGCCGTTGGCGTCCATCACCAGAAGTGGAGGGATTCCGTTAATAGTGTCATTTATGATCTTTAACTCGTGATTTGCACGTTTAAAACCATCGTTTTCTGCCTTCCATGTTGGCAAGGTGTAAATGACATTTGTTATGATTCGATCAGCCAATAATATCTGCGGAACAAGATTTTTTCCAATAATATCAGCCAGTTTAGTAAGTCGCTCCTTCTCTTCGATGCCAATATGATTGTAATCACGAATCTGAAAATATGTAATGACTCCGCCAAATACAAGCAAGGTAACCACAAGAGGCATCCATCTTTTTATCATATTAGAAATCACTCTTCTTCTCCCAGACCATTTATCCAGTTTGGTATATTCACCTCAGAAATACCATAGAGCACAAACTATGCGAGAAGATCAACGCATTGCAACAGATTCCCTGCCCCATTAACATCTAATAACCTCGTATGCTATACATTCATGGTGACTTCCGTCAACTCAAGATCATCGTACTCCCAATATAAATTACGAGAGTTCAGCCTCATAACCTTAAGGCTTACGTACGCCTATCTGCTCGCTGTCCCACACTTAAAGCAGTCTATTACCACACGACCTCCAAAGACTTGCTATATTATGGCAGGCACGTTTCGGGACGGGAGTCACATCCGCTTGACTACACGACCTCGCTCGACCACACTGTGAAAATGGTTTCTCGGTCGTTAAATTTTTCGTATTGCTTCTTTCAGCGCTGACAATTTGTACGGTTTCTGGATAAATCCCGCCAATCCTTTGCCCATAAATTTCTGTGTGACTTCATGTTCGCTAAATCCACTGGACATGATTACCTTTACATAAGGCTTCAGCTGTCTGAGTTCTCGAAAACATTGTTCGCCATCCATGTGTGGCATAGTAAGATCAAGGATGACAAAAGAGATGCCAGGCGTCGCCTTGAAAATCTCAACTGCTTCCTTGCCGTCATTAGCAGTAATGGCTGTAAATCCAAATTCTTGAAGCATTTCTTTTCCAATGCCCCGCACGGTTTCTTCGTCGTCTACTAAAAGTACCGTACCACTGCCTTTCCAGTTATTCTCGTAACTACCCTGGTTGAAAATTCTGGCTGGCTTGTCTGATGCCGGCAACAGGATTTTGAAACTGGTGCCCTTGCCCGGTTCACTGTAAACTCTGATGGCACCCTTGTGCCCCCTTACAATACCGAGTACGGCAGACATTCCCAGACCTCGTCCGGTAAATTTTGTGGTAAAGAATGGGTCGAAGATCTTTGAAACTGTATCCTTATCCATACCACAGCCGGAGTCGGCAATCTCAAGATAGACGTAGAGCCCTTGAGTAATGTTCTCATCCAGCCAGACATCTTTCAGGTAGTCCTTGTTGCAGTCCATGCAGCCGGTTGTAATGGCAATCACGCCACTCTTATCACCGATGGCCTCCGAAGCGTTTATGACAAGATTCATGACGATCTGGCGTATCTGTGTAGAGTCTGCCTCCACAGAAGGAAGATCAGGTATCAGATTCAGTCGCAATACGGCTTTTTTGGAGATAGAGACTTCCAGCATGTGCAGCATATCTTCCAGTAGCAGGTTCAGATTGATGTTTTCGATCACGAACTTCCCTTTACCGGAGTAATTCCATTTCTAATTCAAGTATGATATAAATGTCTCATTCTCTTTATCCGGAGG
>CAIYDX010000224.1 GCA_903925005.1 uncultured Geobacteraceae bacterium | reverse complement strand
TCATGGATCCGCCTTTTACCAAACTTGATATTCTGATCTGCCGCAACCTGCTGATTTACCTTTCCTCAGAACTGCAGAAAAAGCTGATGCCGCTGTTCCACTACAGCCTTAAACCGGGCGGCCTGCTCTTTCTGGGGAGTGCCGAGACCGTCGGTTCCCAGACCGAACTGTTTTCAGCCGAACATGTCCGCTCAAAGCTTTACTGGCGAAACAATCTGAAATTGCGTGCCGACTCGATTACATTCCCATCTGCATTCATATCCAACACTATAGTATCACTGCCACTGGAGTCCCTCATGCTAAAAACCGCCGACAACATTCAACAACTGGCTGACAATCTCATCCTGCAGCATTGCTCGGCACCAACGGTATTGGCTACAGACCAGGGGGATATTGTCTACATCAGCGGTAAAACCGGCAAATACCTTGAGCCTGCATCCGGCAAAGCCAATTGGAACATATTTGCCATGGTTCGGGAGGGGCTGCGCTATGAACTGGGGAGTGCCTTCAGCAAAGTATTGCAGCAGAGCGAACCGGTCACCGCGCGGGGCAGTCTTGTAGACGCACACAACTATACGCAGACCGTTGACATGATGTTCATGAAGATCGAAGAACCTGAAGCGTTACGTGGGATGGTGATGATTGCCTTTAAGGATGTGTCACTCCAGCCAAAGGCACGTCGCAGAAAGACCGGGACGCTGCCTGATAGCAAGCAGATTGAAGAATATGAGCAGCAACTGCTTAAATCACATGAAGAGCTGCGTACCACCCGTGAGGAGATGCAGACCACACACGAAGAGCTGAAATCCACCAATGAAGAGTTGCAGTCCACCAATGAGGAATTGCAGTCAGCCAACGAAGAACTGACCACCTCGAAGGAAGAGATGCAGTCCATGAATGAGGAGTTGCAGTCGGTAAACGCTGAACAGTCCACCCGGCTGGAAGAGTTCATGCGGGCCAACAATGACATGGAAAATCTGCTCAACAGCACCGAGATCGTAACGGTTTTCCTGGATAATAATCTGCAGGTACGACGCTATACCACCGGGGTCAACCGGCTGTTAAAGCTGATCCCCGGCGATGTCGGCAGGTCATTGACGGACATAGTTTCGGATCTGGACTATCCCCAGTTGTATAACCACGTTCAGGATGTGCTGAGAAAACTTATTTCGGTAGAGAATATAGTGCCAACCCATGACGGACGCTGCTTCATGGTACGGATCATGCCGTATCGCACCATGGACAAGGTAATTGATGGTGTAGTGATTACCTGCATCGACATCACTGCGGCAAAGAAAATTGAACATGAATTGCAGGATAAGATTGCGAAGCTGGAAGCACAGATTGCAGGCTGAACCTGGAGGTCACGTAATGGCCAATGACAAGGAACATACAAACAGTGCCGCCGAACTTCGTGCAGATGCAGAGACACAAGTTGCCGCTCAAGCTGTAGCTGCCGATTCCACTAACGGTCAGGATGTGAAGCGGTTATATCATGAGTTGCAGGTCCATCAGGTAGAACTGGAAATGCAGAACAAGGCTTTACACCTCACAAAACTTGATCTGGAAGCGACACGGGACAGTTACTTCGACCTCTATGAACTTGCGCCGGTCGGCTACTTGACACTCAATAAAAATGGGTTGATCCAAAGGGCCAATCTCACCGCTGCAACTATGCTCGGTTTAGTAAAAGATGCTCTGGTCAATAAGCCGATTCAAAAATTCATATTCAGCGATGATGTTGATTCATATTACCTGCAGAGCAGAAGTGCCGTTGAAGCAGCGGAGGACTTTACAATCGAACTGCGCTTTGTTAGGTCTGATGGCTCTCCGTTCTGGGTCAATCTGCATGCTTCCCTGCAAAACGATGACGAGTTGTGGATTGCCTTTAGCGACATAAGTGACCGCAAACATTTGGAACAGGCACTACGGCAGGCAAATGACACTCTTGAAGAACAGGTAGCGGAGCGAACCGAAGAACTGACCACGGCAGTAACCAGGTTGCAGCAGGAAATAGAAGAACGCAAGAAGGCGGAAGAAGAGAAGCTGACACTTGAACAACAGCTCCAGCAGGCTCAGAAGCTGGAAAGTCTTGGCGTATTGGCCGGCGGTATCGCCCACGACTTCAACAATATTCTGGCGATCATCATTGGTTATTGCGGTCTGATCAAGATGAATTACGAAACGGCCGAAATCAATATCCCTGAGATAGAAAAGGCCGTTGAACGGGCTGCTGCATTATGCCGTCAGATGTTGGCCTATGCCGGGAAAGCCCCATTCGAGAGAACTCAGGTTGACATCTGTATGCTTGTATCTGAGATGTCGAAGATGCTGCAATCAACCATTGCTCAAAATGTGGTAATCAAACCTTATCTTTCAGCAGATGCACCGAGTGTCATGGGTGATGCCAGCCAGATCAGGCAGGTGGTCATGAATCTGATCATCAACGCAGCGGAAGCCATCGACAACTCACAGGGCGAAGTCCGGGTATCGCTATCAAAGAAGGCACTTACCGGAGACCGGCCAGAAAAGGATTATCTCGGCCATATTATCCCTCACGGTTGCTATGCCTTCCTGGAAGTTGTCGATACCGGCTGCGGCATGAGCGATGAGACCTATAACCGGATTTTCGAGCCATTCTATACCACCAAATTTACCGGGCGGGGCCTTGGTATGTCAGCAGTTCTTGGCATCATCAAGGCACATAATGGAGCATTGCAGCTCTTCAGTCAACGACGACGTTCAAAATCTTTCTGCCGGTTAAGGACCAGGCTTTACCCAGTGTTAAAGCACAACAACAGGACTCCACCGTACTTTGGCAGGGGAGCGGCACGATACTTCTGGCAGAAGATGAAACGCAGCTCAGACTGCTAGCGAGAACCATGCTTGAAATGCTTGGGTTCACCGTTATTGATGCAGCAAACGGCAAGGAGGCGTTGGATTCATATCTGAAAAATGCAGCAGAGATCTCTCTGGTTTTGACTGACATGGGGATGCCGGTTATGGATGGTTATCAACTGTTCCGTGAGTTGAAGACACTCCGACCGGATCTGCCGATCATCATATCAAGCGGCTTTGGGGATACCGTTGTGGCAACCCGGATAGCCAGTGAGGATATAGCCGGACTAATCAGCAAGCCGTATAGCTTTGAGCAGTTGCGAGAAGTACTGAAGATGGTTATGGAGAGATAGATTAGTCTCTTGCATAGTCACCAATGCAGTTGTATTGTGGAACACCATTTACATGCAGGCATCGCTGGATCATTTACGGCAACAATCATATGATATAATGCAAGATGATGAAGCCCGACTGTCACCGTTGCCTTATGGACATATAAATATGCTCGGTCAATTCTCATTTACTTTAGCGGAAAACGTCATGCGGGGAGAGCTAAGGCCGCTAAACCAACAAGATAATCCACTTTGAAATCCTTAGCGTGAGTTTCCGTTCCATTAGACTTCAAACCCCGTAACAGGCAGGAACAATCCCTTTGCGGATCTCGTTAGCGAATTCCACCAGCACAGAATCATCACTCTGCCGGTATATTTTGGTTAAGCGCCCGACCGGGCAAAGACCTAGGTTGATGATGTCGTTGAACGGATCACCGGCACCGATAGGCGGCAGCTGGGCCGGATCGCCGAGCATGATAAAGATAGTATTGGGCGCTAAGGCACTAAGTATCTTGTTGAACAGGTATGAGTTTACCATTGAGGATTCGTCCAGGAGGACAACATCGTATGGGAGCAGGTTGCCGGCGCCGTATTTGAATGCATTTCCGCCATCCCCTCCCCCGCCATATCCGAGAGTTGCGTGAATAGTCCCACCTGCGAAACCAGATACTTTACGGACGCGGTCGGCGGCGATCCCGGAGAGCGCCATGCAGATAATCGCATCCTCACCAAAAACTCGCGCAAGGATTCTAAGGATGATTCGGGAAACGGTGGTCTTGCCGCTACCAGCATACCCGCACACGACCATGTTTCGATTGCCGCTGACTGCCATCCTCACAGCATCGCGTTGTTCATCGGCCAGTGTGATTTTCATGGCCGCCTCTTCCTGGGCAATCAGAGAATCTATCTTGTCAGGAGGAATGATAGGGATAATTGGCAGTGACTGACGCCTTTTCAGCATATCGTATATTTGTTTCTCTTGCTGGTGGTACCATTGGAGCGAGTATCCACCCGCCATCCGATGAACAATATTTTGGGCTTCCATCCAGCCGAGTGCCTCGTAAACCTTATCAGCTTCCAGATTATGCCCGTTTTCGCCAGAAGTCTCTTCGAGCACCCGCGCTGCAATATCCTCTTCACTGAGAACAGTATCCCCTTGGTTCTCGGCGCGTTCTTTCAGCACGTACTTGATGCATTCCTGAACTCTGGTCGGGGAGTTTTCAGGGATGCCCATGGCAAGGGCAATCGTGTCGGCCTTTTTAAACCCGATTCCATGAATGTCGGACAGGCAATATGGGTTTGCTTTGATCATTGCCGCTGCCCGATCCTCGAAGGCGTTGAAGATCCGGATGATCAGGTTGCTGGTGACACCGTAAGGCGTTAGCAATGAGGAAAGCTGGCGGATGCCGGCGTACTTGTGCCATGACTCCGTGACCTTATCCAGCTTTTTCTGGCCGATACCCTTGATCTGGAGTAGTTGTGCTGAATCGTTTTCGATGATCCATGAGGTGTGGTCACCGAATTTGTCTATAACAATTTTGGCGAGTGTTGGTCCGAGTCCCTTCACCACATGAGCGAGGAAATGATATAGGTCGCCACCTTCCGGCTCGTAATTAGTGAAGTTGAATTGTCTTCCGTACTTCGCGTGATTGCCCCACTCGCCGGTAAAGTTAAACACCTGGCCAACAGGAGATTTGTCGAACATGGCGTGGCCGGAGGCTGAGAAACTGCCACCATCTACGCCTGATGATTCGAGGCTCAGTATCGAAAAACCGGTGTCCTTTGCGGTGAAGACGATCCGTTTGATTTTGGCGATGATGTTCATTGGATTGTATCTCCATTAAACCTGAACTCTGTAACCGCCCGCATTTCGGCGGAAGGGATGCTTAGCCCATTGGCGCATAGTCGCAGTTTGGTATTCGACTGTTGATCTGACCCGAGCTGTCCCACCACGACAGAGAGCTTTACTTCCCCGTCATCATCCTCGTTATCCTCAGGCGAGAAGAAGGCCGGTATCCGAGCGTGGCTATGAATGTCGATCACCAGATGTTCATTATCGTTCAGAGCCGGGCGATCCAGCTTAAGGTGAGCTGCTCCGGCAGAAGTGGCGGCAAGAGGCCGATATGCGAATTCCCGCGTCTGGTCATTCCATGTAATCCACGCGGCAGATTCGTTCGGCAAGGTTTTTCGGGCATCTTCCCTGAACTTGGTAAGCATTTCCAGTGGAAGACTGTCGAAGGCGAACTGGATGGACGGTTCGAGAGTACCGTAAGGCATGGCTACGGAGAACTGTAAAGCCATCGGCCAGATAATATGGACCCAAGGGCGGTGGACTTCCAGCCAGAGTCCGGTGTCGGCGGCCAGGAAGCGGTGGCCGTTTTCCGTAAGGCGCTCTAAGTTGCCGAAGCGCGGTACCATGATTGTTGGGCAAGTCTGTTGTAGTATGTTGTCAAGGTGGTGTGGCATGGATGCTCCTATGGGGTGTTTTTCTTAAGATATGCCAACTGCTCTCCGATGCCGAGTCCGGCCATTGGCACTTTGACGACCGCACCGGCGGCCTTAAGAAGTGGTACAAGAAATTCCCTGTACTTATCACCGGCCAGAACGACAACTTGCAGACCGCCAAGGTTCTCCATGTCGGCCAAAGATTTATAGACCTTGGCGGCCCATGCCTTGCGGTCGGAGACTGGCATATCCGACAGACTCAACTCGTATGGGTCGACATATTCCTCGCACCAAAGAAGTCCGTGTTTGGCCGACAGAATATATGTTTCGGTTCCCATGCCTGATCGCTGGTGGCAGTATGCCCATGCCTTTTGGAACCATTCGGAGATATACAGGTTCTTGGCGGGGGCAAACTTATCTAACTTCTTGCCTACGCAGGATATCAGGAATACCTTCCGTATTGGCTTGTGCAGGATTTCTTTTTTCATGCCGCCAACAACATCGGCTGATCCATTTCATAGGGTACAATTAAACAAACGACAGAATTGTTTCACAGGATTTTTTACGAAGCCCCAGTTAGTAAGGCTTTGGGCCAGTTTTTAACCCCCCAATATTCGCCCTACTCCCAATCCGGATTTTTGGGATGCGACAAACCCATC